>NZ_PJBS01000110.1 GCF_002836055.1 Psychroflexus sp. MES1-P1E | reverse complement strand
GGCTATTTGATTGTTTAAAGGATTATATCAGTTGGTATAACACAAAAAGAATACATTCTACTTTAGGTTATAAAACACCTTTAGAGATGCAGTTAGAATTAGAAAAGTTATTTAATAAAGCGGCTTAAAAAAAATAGTCACGTATTTTGTAGGTATTCCACCTATCTTCTACTACATTAAAAGCCTGCACGACGGTTTTTGTGCTAATATTTATAGTAACTCCTATTGGGATACGATTGCGCAAGCTCTGTGAGTATGTCAATAACTTCAATATCATTTTTATTGATCTGATAATACCACATTAACCTGAATAACCATATAACCCTACAGATACGTAAAATAGGTGCGGTACCCTCTTTAATAAGATATTTGACACGAACTCGCTTGTCGGAAGACCTTATAACTTTTTTAACAGCATGTCTTTTAGCATTTAATTGTCAAAACTAGCATCCGCATACATTTGATTGAGTTATTAATTTTCTACTTCAAGCTCCTTCAGACGCGTAAGTTCCTGTTGTTCCATACCTCCGTATTTCATACGCCAGTAATAAAACCTACTCTTGTTGATACCTAATTCTCTTGATTATCACCTGTGAATCTTCCTTGATCGCTCTCCGTAAGAGTCCTAGCGATCTAACCCTCACAAAATTTGTTGCATTTAATTCTGACAGTTTGAATTTAAAATTAGTGAATTCAAACAATCAACTTTACTACTTTTTGAGAAGGCTACAAAAAGGTGAAGGCTACAACCGATAATGTAAATAGTAGCGCTTATCGTATAATTTTTGGTGTCTGATCCGATATTTTAGTTTTAAGACAATTAATTTAGTCATTTTTCATCTTTCTGAATTCATTTTATTATTGACCTTCCACATAAGCATAACCCGTATTCCCCGAATCAAATGTCAATTCAACGCGCTTATAATCGTCAACCTCGTATTTATCTGTATTGATTAATTCTTCATCAGTTAATTCAAATAAAACACCTTCTACCAAATCCTTTTTATCACCTGTGTATTTCATAATTGGATGAACATTAGTGCCACTTGATTTAATTACTCTAGGGTCGTTGATTTCTATCTCTGAAATCTCGTACCCCACTAATATGTCATTACTTCCAATTAATATTCTTCCAAAATTATCTAATTGAACACTTTCTAACTTAAGGGTTCCGTATGAAAATAGTTTTACCATTTTAATTTTCTATTATAAGTTTGGTTTTATTATATCAAAATCCAAGTTCAAATAATCACCAACCGCCTTTTATCTGGCTAGTATCGATCAAAATAGCACTTAGCTTTTTGCTAAGCTAAAGCCATTTTTTTATATCATTTCTTTTTTTCTTAATAAGCATGACTAAAAAATTTAGCGAACTTGCAAATACATCTAAACATCCATTAAGCAAATTATTAGCTAACACATCTTAAGTTTCATTCTTTTTAAATCTAGATATAAATTAGCAAGAACAAAATAGAAAATTGAGGACATGATGTAATAGTAAATATTTTGTTTGATTGATGAAATTGTATTTAATAAAAGAAAATTTGTAATTGTGACATCCAAGTCTACCCTTTCCAGTAAACCTTTCTAATTAGTATCCTTTATCAAAGTTCCATTTAAAACTACTTCTCGAACTCCATTTGCTAATTATTCTGTTTTATTCTTTAACGGATATAAAAGTTTCTACCTCTGCATTGTCTCCATCATAGTATTTTTTTCCGTGAATCGTAAAATCAGCATTATAGGTTCGTTTTAAGTCCTTATCTTGCCATATTTCCATCCAAGTTGCGAGAACGGCTTCTGGCATTTTACCTTTTGAAACAAATTTTTCGTACACATCTTTTTCAATTGTAATTCCTCCAAAACCTTCTGGAATGTTTTCTAACGAGCTTACTGGTAATCCTATTATTAGTGTATGTGTTCCATTAAAATCTGTTTCATAATCTGTGTAAACTGTGTAAATATCATCATTGACTTTCTTCGGTATTTGTTTTTGAATTTCTTCGCCCCAAAATTTTTCCCACAATGCCTCAATGTCCTTAGTTGATTGTCCATTTTCATTGGTAGTTCTTACAGAAATTCCTACAACGTTAAATTTTTGAATGATTTTATTGTTCATAGTTTTAGACTTTTTTGTTTGTGTTAAAGCTGCAATAGATAATAGCAAAGATGCAGTAATCATCTAAAACTGAATTTTCTTCATTGTGATTATTATCGTTTGTTATAATACACTTACGAGAACCTTATCGCAAGGGTGTTGAGCATTTTTTGACCAATTTAAAAAATTTTCTTCAAAGGTGATTTTTTATTGTACAATAGTTTGGTTTTATACATTTTCACCTGCTGGATTTTTATTTTCAGGTCGATTTTTCATAATGGTTAAAAACTGACCTGTTGCCATCTTTCGAGCAGACTCTTTTGCCCTAATTGCGAGTTCTCCGTTGTATAGTTCATCAATTGTTTCAAACCAAAGCTTCAACCATCTTCCAAAATGATCTTGCTCAATCTTATGCCCTAGATTAGCATCAATCTTTATGTGTTTTGAAGAAGGATTCCCTTTAAATTTTGATACACCTAATAAATTTGTTTCCCAAAAACCAGTAAGCTTTATTAAGTGCTCAGGCCATTGTTCTTCTGAAATATGAGCATTGAAAATGGGACCCAAAAGCCCATCTTTTCTAATTTTAGCATAGAACCTATTAACTAATATGTTCACGTCTTTTCTGTCATTTATAGTATTCATAAATTAATTTCTAGCACTTTTTTCTACCCGCTCTAGATTGTCCAGTTTTAATAAAGTCAACCGAACGATAGTATCCTCACGAGCGTTTAATTCATGTAGCACATACCTTCTAGGGTAACAATAAAACTAGCTTTAAGAGGATTAGAAATTCCTTGTATCTTAAAATCCATCCCACCATCCAAAACATAAACTATTATTGGAAAAGGTGCTCTATGCTCCTTCATAATTTGTCCCTTCTTAAGTAGAATACGAATCTATTTAAACAACGATGTTTCTAAAATTACCCTAGTAACATGCCTTTTATCATTATATTCAAATCGATATTAAAAGATTCTAATTTCATTTTAAATTTATGTTTTATGTGTCCGATATTTGGTGGATTCTTAATCAACTAATTAATAAAATGGAAGCCTAACTATTGGAAAATTCATTGGATCTTGTATGGGCACACAGAACGCTTAATTAGCTATAGACTTCGTTATGTATCGTTTTTAAATTCCTAATCGACAATATTCATTCGTGTATATATTATTAACGATTTTTTTAATAGAGTAGGTAAATGATAGTTTTGAATAGTCGTTATAAAATCTAGCAGTTTTGAGCTTTTACTGGGTAATACTAAATAAATGTATAAAAGCAAGCAGAATCACCCCCTTTTATGCCCAATACTACTTTGAAATAAGTTCTTTATAGTCATATTGGACCAATAATATCAGAGGTATAGCATATGCCAAATGGCGAACTATTGTTATTACCGGCATCATTGGCGACATATCCAAACCTGCCACTCCGGCTCCTAACAGAGGCAACATGAATAGCCATACTAAAGCAATAGTTTCTGCAGTAACAAATATGATTGGTCTTAACCATTTTGGTCCCCAAAGAGATGGCGCTATTCCTGCAAAAAGAATAGCTAGTAAAATCCCATTTCCATAATGTCCTAGAACACCATATGCTAAACCTAAACCAGTTTTTACTCCTAAAATAGTTGGAATATCCCACCACTTTCCAGTAAATAACAAGCCTACTAAATCAAAAAGAATTGTTCCTAAGATTCCGGCAATGATTGCGTATTTCCAATTAATTGTTTTCATTTGTTTTGTTTTTTAATTATTGAGATGCCTCAAAACTATATGTATTTTGAACTACAAACATTGTCATAGGACAATGTTTTACATTAATGAACACAAGTCTGAAAATGCTTTTGGTTCGAAGCTGTGGTTATTACGATTAACCTTTTGAAGCCGCTTTTATCAACGAGTCGAATAACTTCTTAGTAGATCTATGCTTCAGTATTGTAGAAGGTTGACCAGGCCAAAATGTCAAATATTCCAATTTTTCTTGTTTCGGACAAGCACTTCTAAAAAAACTCAAAAAGTTACTTTGAATAGTATATCGAGCACTATATTTGCTGGTTGAATCTTTAAAAATTTCAGATAGACTATCTGAAATTACCCTAGCTAGCCTGCCGGTATAGACTTTAGTAAGGTTCGTTTTTATAGGCTGAGTAGAGAGTAACTTGGATTTATGTATATCAGATCCACCAGATTCATCAGTGGCCAGAAACACAGTGCCCATTTGTACTGCTGATGCACCTAACTTTAATACATCAGCAATGTCTTTGCCATTTGAAATACATCCAACTGGAATCACAGGGACACTGACACTAGTTCTATTAACCATCTGATGAACCAAAAGACGTGTACTGGTCAACGATTCCTCTGCAGGTTTTAAAAAGAAGGCTCGATATCCTCCAGCTTCTGATCCAGAGGTAATTACTAATTCAATACCAGCTTCTTCTATCATGATAGCCTCCTCTAATGAAGTGGCCATAGCCATGGAGATAACTCCGCTTTGTTAGAAGGAAAATCACGGTACCACGAGTTAAGAAAGGAAATGCCTACTGTAACAGAAAAGACTCTAAGTTTACAGTTAAAAACTTTAGAAAAGGATGGTATCATTAAAAGAAAAGTATATACATCTAAACCACCTTTAAAGGTAGAATACTCACTAACTGATCTCGGAAAAACCTTAATTCCACTAGTTAAATCGATAGCAGATTGGGGTGATCTTGCAGTTAAAAATCAAGCAAAGTAGTTTTTCCAAATTCTTTTTTGCCTGTTTGTAAATGGTTCTTTACGTTTGTAAAAAAACGAACGAAAGGAAAGTCCATAGGGTTTTTCAAGTTAGCAAGAACCAACTAATTAATTATGCACGTCTTTGTTGGCTTCTAGATTTATATTTTGATCTGGCAATAAGCCTTTTTTATTTATAACCGCTCATTTCTAATAGTCTTTCTGAACTCAGGTTTGTCCAATTTTCTACTGTTAATGTGCTGCCTTCTAAGGCTTGTTGAACTATTTCATACCCGATTGTGTAACCACCTGAAAAAGGATAATTTTTTGAGCCGAACATAACCTCCATTTGAAACCGAAGATCTTCACTTTGTAATTTTGGTTTTATCCTATTCCATAAGTCCTCTTTATCTTTATCATTTAGTGCAGAGATCCAAGGTGCTTTTACTTTTGGATATAGTAAATGGGCAAATGAATCGCCTCTACCTTCAAAAATTAAGTAATCGAGTAAAGTCCATTTAGCAGATTTTCCAAAATTTATATTTGTCCAATATGCATGATTATATTCGTGCGCGACTGCATATTCAAGCATTTCTTCCCAACCTACTATATCAGGTTCAATTGTAAGCAAAATTTGTTTGCTCCCTGCCGTTAAGCCCATAATCCCACTCATACTCTGCATCATTGCTTTGTTGTCTGGATTTGCGGGTAGGATGTAAATTGTTAAGTCATCATTTTTTAGATAGGTGTCACTTTTTTCTAACGCTGATCTAATTTTACTCTCAATCCTTTTTTTATTACTATTAATCCTTTCAATTGCCTTATTTAATTCAGTGGTATTTTGTATTGGTGCAGACAAATAATCATTTACAATACCAGAATATTCACTCTTTAAAAAGTATCTATTAATAATAGTAGATTGAATTTTATCCCTATAAACATTATCTAAACCATTTAAATTGCTAATTTGATTTTTAGCAGTCTCAGTATAGTCTGAGTAAATATCATTTAGAAAAATTATTTTATTATTCGAGTTTTGTCCAAATACGTTTACAAATGACATCAAAAATACCATTGTCAGCAATTTGAGTTTTAGATTTTTTTTCATGTTAATTACAGTTTTTATTGTATGTAGTTTTCTTTGATTATAAAATGTATTTCTGTTGGGCTGGTTTTATAATTTAAATCTAATTCATTTAATTTTCTAGTAGCTAAAAATTCACTTTAATGGTGTTTTTTATTTATTTGAATTAACAAATAAACTAGCTAGTTTATGTGGAAGACTAAAGAATAAGTTTTTTGTTTCTTGTGTTGATGCATTTCTATTCATTGTTACTGCCACTGTTAAATTGTATTCTGGTAGCAAAATTAGCATAGCAGTTGAACCCATTGCTACTCCTCCATGGTGAATTATATTCACATCCCTTCCATCTTTGTGGATATTTGTACGCATATCGTTTCTCCAACCCATTCCATAATTATCACTATTTACTTGCCCAGAATTAAGTTTTACCGGGTCAAACAATTTTGTGGTAGTTAATGAGTCTAGTAATCTGTAATCCAGAACTGCATTTCCTAATTTGACTAAATCATTTGGTGTTGAAAGAAATCCACCACCGGCCCATTTTACACTGTTATTTACCTCGTAAGATTCTTTAATCTTCCCATTTTCTACTTCATAGAATTTTGCAATATTATCCATATTTTGATTCTTTCTGTCGGCTTTGGTCTGAGTCATTTGTAAAGGCTTAAATACGTTCTCTTGCATAAAGGGTAGAAACTTTTTTTCTGAAGCCGTTTCCATCATTGCGCTCAACAATGTATAGTTGTATGAGCTATAGCTAAAGTTTGTACTCGGTTCAAAAAGTAATTCGTCATCATTAAAAACAGCCATACTTTCTTCAATTGAATTATATTCATGGTTGCCATAATATTCCCAAATAGGAAAACAAAGGCAATTTCCATAGTTCCTAATTCCTGAGGTATGTGAAGCTACTTGTTGTAATGTTAATTCAGATAGTTTATTACTCGCAAATGGAACGAAGTCTTTGACCAAGGAATGAGTATTAAGTTTTTTACTCTGAATTAAAACACCCAGACCTATAGATGTTAATGCTTTTGATGTACTACCAATTCTGAATTTGGTAAGTGAATCTGCAAGTATTTGGTTGTCCACATCGGCATATCCAATTGTATTGGACCAAATAGTAGTATTATTTATTCCAATGGACGCAGATAAAGCCGGTGTTTTAAGTTTGCTAAATTCTGATAATAATAAGCTATCAGCTTGTTTTTTAATTTGTTCACTATGATTGGTATTTAGTTGTAAGTGACTAAAATCCTTTAGTTTTTCTTTCCCAAAATTATGTGTTATAATCGGTTCGAATAAAAAGAAACTCAGCACGAGTATGGCAATTATTGGAACGAAAATTTTTATTATTCTTTTCATGATAGTGTGATTTATTAAGTGATTTTATTGATTAGCGCCTTTATAGATTAAATAGGTGATTACATCTTTATGTTTTCCTCGCTTTGCCATTTTTAGGGCACTTCTTTTTTCAGAAAGAATAGAGTAACTATCTCTAGCTGACTTGTTAATCTCTGCACCTTTATATATTAGATATTTTACAATATCTAAATTTCCATTCCATGCTGCATTTATAAGGGGTGTTTCATCTCCTGCTACATGCGCGTTAACATTCGCTCCGAATTCAACTAAAAATTTGACAATCTCTAAATGATTATTTTTAGAAGCGGCAATCAAGGGATTTCCATCGCCTTCACTTTTTTTATTCACATCCGCTCCAAGGCTAACGAGGGTTTTTACCATTTCGATATTTCCTCTTTTTGAAGCTTGAATCAATGCTGTACCATCACCGATAGTTTTTTTGTCAATATCTGGCAAATAGCAAAACACTAATTCTAATAGTTCTATATTACCTGACACTGCTGCTAATATAACAGCATTTCCGTCGCCCTTCATTTCAGTATTGGGATTGGCCCCTAATTCTAATAATAGTTTTACCAGGTCCATATTTTTTCCCTTTATAGCAGACATTAATGGTGTACCATCTCTAATTGTTTCTTCATTTATATTAGCTCCTTCATCAATTAAAAATTTAGAAAAATTATAATGTCTCTTTTGTGCGGCAATCATCAGGGCACTTGCATCATTATGGTGTCTAAAGGACACATTTGCGCCGGCTTTAAATAATGCTTTTCCAATAGCTAGATTTCCATGTAAAGATGCCATTCCAAGAGGTGATCTTGGCTGTATATCTCCATCATAAATACAATTTGGATTAGTTGTTTTTAAAAAAATTTCAACCTTAACTAAATCGTTGTTTCTCATAGCTTCTAAAAGGTTATCACACGTTTGTGATGTGATTGTCATCACCCATGTAACGACTAGTACCAGTGTGGTTGTGAAATTTTTCATAATTGATATTTTTTTGAATAACGTTAGTGAAAACTTCATTATTCATTTGAATACAGGACAAATATAAAGGCTAGATGAAGCTTGATTTTATAAAGTAGCTCAACGTATGATACTTAATGACGGAAGCGTTGTTGTGTAGAAAAATAAAAATAGTCAAGAGTAAACAGCAATCTGTGGGGTGTTATCCAATGTTCGTATACTTAGG
>NZ_PJBS01000109.1 GCF_002836055.1 Psychroflexus sp. MES1-P1E | reverse complement strand
TCTAGGCTATGGTTAGTACGGGAATTAAAAGTAATTAATTTCCGATTAAGTACTTAGCCAAAACTTTTTATTTTGTTTTATCTTTTTCGTTTAAAGCCAAATCAAAAGATTTGGCGGACTTGGTAAATACACTCAAACTTTGGGTTAAGCACTAAAACCCGTATTAACTATAGCCATTGTTGTGCCCAGTATTTTAATCAGGTTTAAAACAACACCTTTCCCTTAACATATTCTATATCAACAAGTCCGAAGTATCTCGAGTCAATGGAATTTCCACGATTATCACCTAAAACAAATAATTTACTTTTTGGAATTACTAATGGTCCAAAATTATCTCTATTCCATTTCTTATTATAAGTTTCTTCAATTTCTTTTTCTTCGTATGATTTATCATAAATCAATTCCTCAAGGTTTAAAGATTTCGCATAATTTCTATACGCCGCAACGCGAAATGTGTCTATATAGGTCAATTGAGCAGGTTCATATGAGTGAAAGATCTTTTCAGATTCAATAATTTGAAAAAACAATCCTCTTGGTACTTTATATTCGGGTAATTTGTTTTCATCATTTACTTTTTTACCATTTACAAATAAAGCGCCACTTTTAATTTGAATTTTATCATCTGTTTTTCCAATTAATCGAAATATTACTGGCTCTGAAAAATATTTATCTTCGAAAACAATAATATCATTATTGTCATATTTAAAAAGATTAGATACAAATACATTACTATGTTTCTTTATAGCGGGTTCCATAGTATTGGTGACCATATTATACCAATTAAACAACCCTGTACTCTTGATAATTATTAGAAATAAAATAAAGGCAGTGAAAATTATTGCAGTTTTTCGGTTTGTAAACATTACTGTTTATTTAGGTTGTTTTTAATATTGGGCACAACGTTCAGTATAAGAAACGTAGGGCAGTTGATAAGCACTTACGTTTCGGTTTATTACTTAGCTAAATATAAATATTTTGCTTTTATCTTTTTGTTCTAAACGCCAAATTTTATATTTAGCGGACTTTGTAATATTCACAGAACTTTCGGTTAAGCACGAACGCCCTATGTTTTTTATACCGTGTTAGCTACTGGCTTTTTATTCCATTTTTAATTCATTGATATTCACTTTCAGCTTTACATACTTTCTGTTTTCATAAGCTCCATATTCGATTTCAAATTCTTTTTGGTTGTCCTTTTCTCCAATCCATCTTACAAACTTTGGTTTATAGATAGGACCAATTTCATATAGATTTTGATTAGGTTCTTCGTCAAATTCCGATATTGCAATTAACAAATTATGAGAAACTTCCGAACTTGGGAATCCAGCACTACCACTTCCGTTATCAATTTTATATATTCTTACAGACAAATCACTCTCTCTATTGTCTCCAATTAGTTCAGAATTATTCAACACTTTAATCAATCGAGTATTATCAGACGTAATTATTTTCATCTTTTCTTGTCCACAAGATAGGTTTACAAAACATATCGAGAATATTAAAATTAATGTTGATTTTATTTTCATATTGGTGCTTGTAGCTAACGTTCAGTATAAGAAAGGTAGGGCAGTTGATAAGCACTTACGTTTCGGTTTATTACTTAGCTAAATATAAATATTTTGATTTTATCTTTTGTTCTAAACGCCAAATTTTATATTTAGCGGACTTTGTAATATTCACAGAACTTTCGGTTAAGCACAAACGCCCTATGTTTTTTATACCGTGTTAGCTACTGGCTTTTTATTCCATTTTTAATTCATTGATATTCACTTTTAGCTTTACATACTTTCTGTTTTCATAAGCTCCATATTCGATTTCAAATTCTTTTTGGTTGTCCTTTTCTCCAATCCATCTTACAAACTTTGGTTTATAGATAGGACCAATTTCATATAGATTTTGATTAGGTTCTTCGTCAAATTCCGATATTGCAATTAACAAATTATGAGAAACTTCCGAACTTGGGAATCCACCACTACCACTTCCGTTATCAATTTTATATATTCTTACAGACAAATCACTCTCTCTATTGTCTCCAATTAGTTCAGAATTATTCAACACTTTAATCAGTCGAGTATTATCAGACGTAATTATTTTCACCTTTTCTTGTCCACAAGATAGGTTTACAAAACATATCGAGAATATTAAAATTAATGTTGATTTTATTTTCATATTGGTG
This sequence comes from Psychroflexus sp. MES1-P1E, assembly GCF_002836055.1. Taxonomy (GTDB): domain Bacteria; phylum Bacteroidota; class Bacteroidia; order Flavobacteriales; family Flavobacteriaceae; genus Psychroflexus. Next base: position 6,339 of record NZ_PJBS01000109.1, on the reverse strand, counting down.
CTTGTAGCTAACGTTCCTCTAGTATGGCAAGTAGCGTGCAAATACTAGCTTAATTTTCAGTTTAACTCTTAAGATTCTAAATATACCAAAACTTTTGATTTAGCCCTTAATAGCTATTTGCTATACTAGATGTTGGCATTTGTTTTTTTATCAATTCGATGATTTTCAAAAACTTCAATGGCAGTTTTCAAAAAACCAATAAGTCCTATGCCTAATATAATTATTCCAAATGACATTTCCTTTAAAATATCTGAGCGTGAAAAAAAGTATCCGAACATACCAAGACACAATGTTAGTAGAGTAGTAAAGGTCATTAGATAAATCATTTGTTTTCCTTTTTTAGGATTTTCCCATATTTTTTTTGTCCACTTACTTTGTGTTTTAGAGGTGTCTTGAAGCGTAGACATACTAATACCCAAACCCAAAAATATAAGGGCGTTATTATAGCTTGTCCATAGAATTTCGATATTATTTCTTAAAAATTCAAATCCATTCAAATAAGGTTTTAAAATAAAAAAAAATCCAACTAAAACTAATGGGTATTGAAGGTAACTTAATATTTGAAAGGTTTTTTTAATTTTCATATACTCATTAATTTGATATTGGAATATTTATATTTTATTATCAGGTTTAGATTTTCTTAATTCCATTTCTGTCTTAAATTTTTTAAGATTTATGAAATTAATTGGTAGAATTGTTGAAAGCGCTATAGGAATTATAACTAGTGGTGTGAATTTACTTTGCATAGAAATGAAAATAAAAAATACTAAAGAACCCAATAATACGATTGCTAGCATCCAGGTTAAAGTCTTAATAGCCGTATGTTTCTTTTTAAGCTCTTCATAGCTCATAGATGATAATTTTTTTTGTTTCATACAATTAGGTTTAAATTAGAGTATTTTTAATAATTAAATTTGATTTTTAGTTTTTAAATAAATGCTAACGGTTCGTATATGGCAAGTAGGGCAATAGAAAGCGATAAACTTTCGGATTTGCTCTGAGCCACATTTTTATATTTTGTTTTTAACTTATTCATCTTAAAAGCCAAATTAAAAATTTGGCGGTGTTGGATAATAGCACTAAACTGTCGTAAACCACCGAATGCCCTATTTGCTATATACAGTGTTGGCGTGTCGTTTATTTTCCTTTTCACCATTGCTTTTCGACACTTTTTAACGAGTCGTTACTAAAAATAAGTAGAATACGTTCAAGTCCAACTGTGTCAGTTTTAAAGTCCATATATTCAAAGAGTCTATGGTCTTTAAGCAATATTTCAATTCCCTGCTTACTTTGGTCTGTTTGCTCTATTATTTGAATTAGAGTTTCCAAGTCAGCCTCAGTATCAGAATATCCTTCTTTCATATATGTTAATGTCACAGCTTGGTCAACAACCGAATAGAGTCCAGTAGCAGCAGTTATAACTAACAAAAGAAGGGAAATCCAAAACGCTATTTTCCATTTGTTTTTCATTCTATATGTTACCTTTTCTTTTAATTTCTCGTCCCATAAAATATCCAAATGTTAGTCCGTGAACCATCCCAAGTATTAAAAAAAGGAACAGTCCGTAAATCAGCCATCCAGTTACTGCCGAACCAAATCCTTTTATTCCCCAAGTTATTGTGTTTTCAATTGCGACAGTAAGAGCAGAACTAACAAACAGTAAAACCCACAGCATAAAAATGGTCAAAACACTAACTTTAAATTTAGATTTCCCTTTGTCAATTATTAGTCGACCTGATAATCCACCAAAAGACCAAATTCCAAATAATAAAACAACGATTTGAATTAATAGAAATATTTCATTTCCAACAATGTCTTTAAACATATTCTGAAAGAATGTCGAAACACTTATTGGTTCGTCCGTAAAAACTTGATAAGAAAGACCTATTAGTATAGGTATAGCTAAAATTAGTGCAACTGAAAAGAAGCAGTATTTTAACAATGTCGTTCTTCCTATTTTTCTACTTTCTATCATTATTTGTAATGCACGCCAACGTCTAGGCTATGGTTAGTACGGGAATTAAAAGTAATAAACTTTCGATTAATCACTTAGCCAAAACTTTTTATTTTGTTTTATCTTTTTCTTTATAAAGCCAAATCAAAAGATTTGGCGGACTTGGTTTAAAAGCAATTACCTTTGGGTTAAGCACCAAACCCGTATTAATTATAGCCATTGTTACCCACAGTTAATACTTTCCTTTTCTTGAACTGGCTCCTGCTTTTATTTTTTCTTCAAGTACAAGAATTACAGTTTTTTTCAAGACTTCATAGTTGAAATCTTCTTCAAAGCCATATCTAAAAGTTGAGTGTGTTCCTCCTTTGTCCATTCCAAGTACATATTTCGGCCCACCTAATTCAACAGAGATTGGCGAATTTTCCGTTTGAATTCGAAATTCCGTTTCTCCTTTATCATTGACTACATAAAAAAGATGTTTGTAGTAGAGTTCTCCTTCTTTAACCGCAAATCTTTCAAATGCCTGTATTAACTTATCATTCCAATCGAACTGGTCAAAACAAAACATCTCTTTGAGATTGTCCTTTAAGATTCCTTGCTCATATGCTTGATAAAGTTTCGCTCTTAAAGGTTTTGCTTTTTCATATTCTTTTTTACCATAGTAAACCTGAATTAGTTTCGCGTAGGAATGAAAGTCATTTGGTGCTAATTCAATCAATTCTTTAAGTGCTATTTCCGATTTATTATAAGCTTTATTTAGCAATTCATAAAGTCCAATATTGTAAAGTGCGTTTACATAAGAATCGGATTCTTTTGAGATGGTTGTTTTTGATTTGTAAAATGCCTCTAAGGCTTTTTCTGGTTGATTTAGTTCTGCATAGATTTGTGGAATCATAGTAAAAGGTCTGTCTATCGGCTCATTTTTTTCTGTAGCTGTGATATAAGCAGGAAGTGCCTTTTCATATTTCTCTTGACTTATATAAGAATCTCCTAATCCACTAAAATAATTTGTGTTAGTTGAATCAAGTTCGATTGCCATATTGAAAGACTCAATTGCTTTATCAAACTGTCCCATATAATTTAAAGTCATTCCTTTAATGAAATATGTGTCAGGGTCAGTTTTGTCTTTTTTGATTGACAAATCCATTAGTTTAAGCACATTATTATCGTCAGCTTTCATATAGTAAGCCATTCCAACATAATAAATTGCTTTAGCTGGATATTCACTTGCCTTTTGGGAATGCTTTGAAATAATCAAATCATATTTTTCTTCTCCGTAAGCTTTTTCTAATTCAGTCGTAATCTGTTCTTGAGCATAATTACTTAAGCTTAAAAGACAAATTATTAATGTTAGCAGGATTTTTTTCATAATTGTGGGTAACGTTTGGCTATGCGTAGTGCGGTATTTAAAATCTCTGAACTTTCAATCTTGTACATAGCTAAAGCTTTGTGTTTTGTTTTTATCTTTTCATTTTTAAAAACTAAACCAAAGGTTTAGCGGTTTTCATTAATTGCTCTAATTTTTAAATTTACTGCCGAAACCCGCATTACGTATAGGTTTTGTTATAGCCTTTTCTTATTTTTCTTTATTCATATTATCTCCGCAATTTGAACAAAATGGTAAGTGAGCAAAATTTTCAGAGTCACATTTTTTGCATTTTTTAAATAGTTCAAGTCCACAGAAACGGCAAAAATTTGTTACAATGCCATATGTTTCTGCTTTGTCTTTTTTCCCTGCTGATTTATCCCATTTTTTAACAATAAAGTCTTTGCCACAAGAAGGACACATATGATCATTTAATGCTTTTTCTGCAGTTTCCGTTTGTACTTTCTTTGATCGCTCTGTTGTTGATATTTTTAATTCATTCTTTTTTTGTTCTATAAATGCCCTTATCTTATTTATTACATAAACACCAAATAGAACACTCAAAATTATTCCAACAGTATACCTAATGTAACCACCATAACTTGGCAGATAAGGAACTAAGCCAAAAAAGAAAGCATAAAAAGAGAAGAGTACGAACCCTAAAAATAAAGGCCAATATTTATGTTTTCTAAATTTTATTATAAAAAATATTCCTAAAAGTAGAATTGGTAAAATGAACAGTAAACGAATTAAAAAAACTTTTAAGTCATATTTTCTAATAGCCTTTTCTCGTTCTCCATAAGCTCTATCTTTTTCCTTATCAATAAGTTCCTCAATCTTATTTTTATTTTTCGTTAATAGATTTATTTCATTTGTGATTTCCGCTAGTTCCTTTTTCCATTCTTGTTGAGACTTATAATATTCATCAAGTTCATTGGCTCTATTAAGTACGTCTTTGTCCTCCTTTGGTGAACCAACTGTTTTTCTTGCTTCAAGCCAATTATCAAATGATTTTTTCGCATTTACGTAATTACTATTTACAACTTTAATTGTGTTTTCAACGCTTGACTTTTTTTCGCCCTTTAAATTAATTTTGAGATCTATTTTTTCAATCTCAGAGTTCTTTAAAGTTAAAAAATCTGCATTTTGAAATTGTTCAACCGTTGGCCTTTCTTTCCATTCATCAACGTCATCAATTAATTTTCCAGAAAGAGAAATTAAGAAACCGCATAATACTATTGCTATTATGTAGTTAATCAGTTTTGAAGTTTTCTCTAATTTTTTATTATTAAATTCCATATTTCAGTTTTTTCTTGAATTGGCTATAACGGTTCGGTTATGGTTAGTACGGGAATTAAAAGTAGTGAACTTTCGATTAAGCACTTAGCCAAAACTTTTTATTTTGTTTTATCTTTTCATATTTAATACCAAATCAAAAGATTTGGCGGACTTAGTTTTAAAGCTAAAAACTTTGGGTTAAGTACAAAACCCGTATTAATTATAGCCATTGTTAGCAGCTTTACTTTTTAGATAAAAAGGCTTTTGATTTTATTATAAATTCATCTTTAGTTTCTCCTTCATGAGCTCCATGTGCTACGTTTGGTAGTATCCAAAGATCAGATTTTGGTAGATTTTTCTTAACACGAAACACTTCTCCTAAATCCATTCCTTCATCATCATCACCTATCATGATTAATATCTCGGGTTTTATACTTTGCAATTCTTCATCACTTACCTTGACAGTATAATTTTTAAACTGATTCATCATTGCTTTTATTTGTTCATCTCCATCATGGGATGTCTTGAGCCATGGAAAATTGTTTCGATTTTCAAAAGTAAAAGCTTTTAAATATTCAGGAAAGTCATTGATTGTCCATGTTCCTACTGCACCTATAGTTATCATAGATTCTATGACATATGGACTGATTAAAGCTAGTTGATAAAGCACATCTCCACCAAAACTAAATCCAATGGCTTTGATTTTTTTCAATTTCAAATATTGAATTAAGCCATTAAGGTCTTGGGCAACGGCTTCTATTGATAAGTCCTGCTTAAATGGCTCTGATTTTCCATGTCCTGTTAAATCAATTAAATATACTTCATATTCTTTTACATAATCTTTGATATACGGCCTCCATGATTTAGAGGATTGTGTGTAACCATGCAATAAGAACAAAGGCTTTCCCTTGCCATAAATTTCGTAATAGAGATTTTTCCCATTTATAGAAACGGATTCGGTTTTCTTAGGTGTTTGAGATAAAATGTTAGTTGACATTAAAAGAAGAGTGATTAGCGTAGTAATTTTTATCATTTATATTCAGTTATTAATCTTTGGATATTGCTGCTAACGACTAAGCTAAGAAACGGAGGCAGCCCGAAGGGCGGCTCTGTTTTCTTAGGTTTTGTTATGGGTGTTTTTAATTCTTTTTCTTTGCTTAAATCGCATATATGGCTTCGACGTTAAATTAAATCTGTATTTAACATGAAACCATAATACGGAAAAGGGTTTTGTTGGTCTCAATTTGTCAATTCCTATTGCTTTTTGTAAAACTGCTAGTTCAAAATTTTTGCTTTCTGCGACTGGGTTAAATCGATTCAAATTCCTAATGTAGGCCTTGTAATACTTTTTAAACAACATGAAGCTAAAATCAAAGTTGTTCAACTTATTGTAAAAATCGTCGATGTCATTTTCAGATAAACTAATCTTATGAGTCCCGACATTCAGCACACTAAAATGTAGACACTTCAGGATGTGTATATTGACTTGCAATTTCATAGGCTTTTTTAAACATACTATTTTTTTTTAATTAATGCTAACGGTTTGTGTATGAAATGTAGCGTATTTAAAAGTACTACATTTTCGGTTTAGCACTTAGCCAAATTTACAATTTTACCGTTATTTTTCTTTTAACTGTCAAATTGTAAATTTGGCGGACTTTGTTAATATGCATAAACTTTTGGTCTGGCTCGTAACCCTTATTATTTTTATACGGTGTTGTGCTTTCGTTGTGTGTCCTGC
>NZ_PJBS01000108.1 GCF_002836055.1 Psychroflexus sp. MES1-P1E | reverse complement strand
TATCTTCTATATGTGAAGGTTCCATTTCAAGTTTTAGTTTTCCATTAAAATAAGAATGAACTCTTTTAATGGCGTCAATATTCACTATAAATTGACGATTTATTTTAAAAAAATTGTCGGGATTTAATTGTTCTTTTAAACCTTCGAGTGAAAAATTAACTGGATATTCTCTTTTTTCGAAAGTTACTGCAAAAGTAATTCCTTGCATACTGTAAAATAGTGCAATGTCGCCAACAGGCAAATGAAAAAAAGATTCGTTAGATTGAATTAAAAAACGTTTTCGATATTCAGTCTTTTCACTTTTAATTAAAGAAGCAAGTTCAGAAAAATCTATATTGGAATTCTTTTCTTGAATGAATTGAGTATTGTATTGATGGTACTTTTCAAAAGCAGTTTGCAACTCGTCTTTTTCAACTGGTTTTAACAGATAATCAATACTATTTACTTTGAATGCCTGTATAGCGTATTCATCAAAAGCGGTAGTAAATATAATTGTACTTTCAACTTTTACTTGCTTAAAAATTTCAAAGCTTAATCCATCAGATAATTGAATATCCAATAAAACAATATCTGGATGTGGATGGTTTTGAAACCATTTAACAGCAGATTTAATACTATTTAAGCAATCAACTACTTCAGTTTTAATAGTAATTTCCCGCAAGGTTTCTTTTAGCAATCGTTGTGCTAGAATTTCATCTTCTATAATTAATACTTCTAACATTTTATTCATCAATTAAAGGAATATTTACTACAAATTCTTCTTCTTTTTTACCATAGGTAAAGCCCTCTTTTTTAAGCAATTCAAATCGCTTGCTTAGGTTTGACAAGCCTGTGAACGTCGAATCTACATTTTCAATAATTTGAAGGTTATTACTAACTATTAACTTACTATTGCCAGCGCTTTTAATTGAAATTTTTAGCACATTTTCTTCGTTTGCAACATTGTGCTTAATGGCATTTTCAATTAAAATTTGCAAGGTTAAAGGCGGTAATTGCATTTGTAATACTTCATCTGAAATATGTACTGCACATTCTAAAGCATCACCAATTCTGACTTTGTGCAAATAAATAAAGGATTGAATAAATTCAAGTTCCTTTTTTAAAGTTATTAAATCCTGATTTTTACTTTGCAATACATAACGATACACTTTCGATAGTTTACGTGCAAATTCAACCGCAGTTTTTGGATTGTGTGTTATTTCTGAGATTAATACATTCAGGCTATTGAACAAGAAATGTGGATTGACCTGATTCTGTAAAACTTGATAATCCGCCTTGAGTTTTTCCTGTTTATAATGTTCCGCATCCAATAAAGACTTCTTCCATTGCTTAAAGAAATTAATAGCCATAGAAATACCAATGAAGCCAATCAAAAAAACTACGGAACCAATAAATATAATAACAGGTGCGGCTGGGTAAACCAAGGACTGTTCATTGATAAAATACCAAGCAATAAAAGGTAGTCCAATGCTTATAAATGTCCACAGTACAACAAAGCTTAACTGAAATAATAGTCGTTTTTTAAGAAAATCAAACCATGATAATTTTTTATTCAAGTATCGGTCTAAAAACAAGCTGCCTTCTGTATTTAAATTGAAGAAAAGAAGGTAAAAGAACAAAAATAAATGTTTAGGAATATGTGATTTGTATTCAATAGTATCAGGCATAGCAAATGCCACCAATTTCATTACAAGAATGGCATACAACGACACCAAAACAATGCGTATTAAAAATTTTCGAATACTTTTTGTCATTTCTTTTTCCAGTAAAACATAGTTAGTAATATATTGAATTATTCCATTATAAATCTTAACTCTAAATGCATTTATTTTCTTTTGGGCGAAACCAATACAATCCCAATATTGAAAAACGGAGCTGCTTGAGAACCAAATTTATATACATTTTTATTAAAATCAACCACATCGTAAATTCGTCCTGTACTTATTCCACCATAAGCTTCTAGGCGGAGTATTTTAGTTAAATGATAATTGGTGAGAACCCCAATATTTGCTCGCGAATAATTTATTTTATCAACATCGGGCAAATTATCGTCAGAGATATTAAAACCAGCTCCGTTTCGGGCATACTTCACACCAAGTTTTAATTTTTCATCAGGAAATAGCGAATAAGTATATTTGAAATTTATTGGTAAAATTGCATTTACATTGTGCCTATTGTTGTTATAATGCAAATTAACAACTGGTATCACTCTGGGGCTACCCCATCGTATGCTGCTCGCAACACCGGCACCAATTTTAAACTTATCATTAATTTTTCTTGTTGCGATAACAGCGCCCTGAAAAACAAAATCGTCTAAACTTAACTTTCGTTTAAAGTCTGATGCGAGTGTAGGTTTTAAATTAACAAGTAAACTCCATTTTTCATTCCATTTATGTAAAAGCATTAATTTGTAGTAAAACTCTTGTAGCTTTATCTCGTATTCATTGGTTTGAGGTTGTGTAAAATTATACATAGTAGCTTCCACAAAACCATAACCAAAACTATTTATCAATGTTGTTTTATCATTTTTTAGTTTCTTCGGAAAATTTACAAAAGCACCAAACTCCTGAAACAAAGTTTCTTGACTCCTTGAAACATCTTTTATTTTAGATTTCGGGTAATTAACATAATGAATTCCAGCTAATTTGAAATCTTGTGAATACCCATTATTCAGAAAAATAAAAGAGAAAAAAATAATAATACTTGCTTTTTGCACGGTCGTTTTTTTGTAAAAACAGCTCATATTTATTTTTTTATCCATTCCATTGTTTTGCTAAAAAAGCCGACTTTTATTTTAACATCAAGCGAATTATCCTTTGGAATAAATTCAGCATCGTACCATTTTTCTCGTTTTGGTGAATATAGTTTCCCTTTCCATTTGCCTTCTGTTTGCTTGAGTTCTTTAAGTATTAGTTTTCCAATTTCAGCGTTGGGATTACCCGAAGAGATAATTTTCCCATTATAAATACCATTGTGTTGTCCTATTTTGACAACTGTATTTTTCTCACCGATAATATATTCACCGGATACATCTGACTGGGCAAAACTGTTTAAGCTAAATAGACCAATAGCTATTAGTACAACTACATTTCTTAAATTTTTCATTTTATCATGTTTTATATATTGATTTTTTTGTTGCTATTGACTGATTAATTTACCGTCAGACAGTTCGATAATACGATCGCAATTGGCTGCAAATTCATCATCGTGGGTAACAGCTATTATGGTTTGGCCACGTTCTTTTGCCAATTCACGGAATACATCAAAAACTATCTGTGTATTTTTAGAATCGAGGTTACCTGTTGGCTCATCGCCCATAATAATAGATGGCGAATTAATAAGGGCTCTTGAAATGGCCACCCGTTGTTGTTGTCCGCCCGATATTTTAGATGCTTTTTTATGTTCTTGTCCTTTAAGACCTAACAGATATAACAACTCAATGGCTTCTGCTTCAATTTCATCCTTACTTTTTTTCTTTAGTTTTAAGGCTGGTAACATGACATTGTCTAAAACGGTAAATTCTGGTAACAAAAAGTGAAACTGAAAAACGAATCCGATTTGTTCGTTACGAAACTTGGCCAGTTGATTTTGTTTTAACCCAGTAACCCTAGTGTCGTTTATTATAATGTTCCCGTCGTATTTTGTATCCATTGTGGACAGCAGGTATAATAAGGTAGATTTACCCGAACCCGATTTCCCGATAATAGATACAAATTCACCTTTGTTTACGTCAAAAGAAATGTCCTTTAAGACTTGAAATTCTACTGGGTCGTGAAAATATTTGTTTAAGTTTTTTATAGAAATTGCCTTCATTCGTTTTTATTTTTTTAGCCTCTTAATATTTCTACGGGGTCCACTTTTGACGCTTTGCGAGATGGAAGATATCCCGCGATTAACGTGATAATCACACCAAATAAAAATGCCAATATATAGTCCCTTAATTTGTAATCAACAGGTAATGTGGTAAGTGTAGCAATGTTAAATGGTACGCTGTCTAAAATCTGCACAATTATATTTCCTAATACCAAGCCAATTAAACCACCTATTAACCCAATGGCTACCGACTGTGTTAAAAAAATTTCAATAATATCTTTTCCATTAAATCCCATTGCTTTTAGTATCGCAATTTCTTTTATCTTCTCATTGACAGTCATATTCATAATATTATAAATTCCAAATCCAGCTACGATTAATATGGTTAGAGAAACTGCAATAGCCAATATATCTCTCAATAAACTTGAAGATACCAACTGTGCATTTCCTTCTTGCCAAGACTCTACTTTATAATCCGTTAGTTTGCTTATTTTTTCTGAAACAAGTCGGGCATTATTATAATTATTGGTATTCACTAGCACATCGGTTGCGTAACTTTTGTTCTTAGAAAACAGTTGCCTTGCGGTTTGAATGGAAATCAATGCTCGTGTTTTATCTGCCCCCTTGTTGCCGGACTCAATAAGACCTATAACTTTAAAGGTTTTAGAAACGTCATCCGAAGTTGTTATAGAAATAGTATTGCCTGTATTTACTCCAATGGTTCGCGCCAATCCTGTTCCTAGAATAATACCGTCAGACCTTTTGTCTAGCTCGCTGATATCGCCTTCGATAATATATTCTGATGTTTGAAAAAGTGCGTTTTCATTCACAGTTTCGATACCAGAAAGTGATGCACTTGTTTTAGAAACACCATTTCGTATAAATACATTCTGGTTGAGTTGCAAGGCAACACCAGTTATTTCGGGCATATTCAGAATATCATTTTTAATGGCATCTGCGTTTTTAATGCCTTGTGTATATTGAATATTCCTGGCATTATTTACCATTAAAACCGTATTACTATCTTTAGGTATAGGCAATATTGGTTCTACATTAGCAGGCAAATCATTGTAAATCTTAATGTGTGCCATTGCCGTAAAAGTAATCTGCGTTTGTATATTATTTACGCCTGCCATAAAACTGTTCATAGCAATGTACATAGAGATACCAAAGCTTACGCTCAATATCGCCACAAGCAATTGCCTGAACCTTGAAGTAAGGTGTACTTTTGCAATTCTTTGGTTGGTATTCATAGCCTATTTTTTTGGTTTTTCAATAATGTCTTGCTCAGTAATACCTGAAATCACTTCGGTCCAATCGATGTTTTTTCTTCCAGCCACTACTTTTCTTTCTTCACCACTATTAAGTAGTACATAGCTTTCTCTTAACATATAGGATGAAGGAATAACAAGCACATTTTTGCTGCTGCCAGTTTCAATATTTGCTTGAAGTTGTGAACCAGAAAATATTTTTTCAGGCAATTGATCAAACTTTGCTTCTACAACATAGGACTGTTCTGTTGTATTAAATGAAGGATATATTTTTGAAACTTTTGCATTAAATACTTTGTCTGGATTGGTGTTGAGATGAACTGCAACTGCTTGTTCTAAGTTCACTTTTTTAATGTCGTCTTCAGCAACAAATAGTTTGATGATAAATGCACCACTTCCAATTTCAGCAACAGCTTCGCCTTTTCGAATCAGTTCCCCTTGCTTTTTGAAAACATTGATTACTCTTCCCGATATTGATGTAGTAAGCCTGTAATCATCAAGCATTGCTTTTTGTGTATTGACCTGCACCAAACTTCGCTTTTCATTTAGTTTTAAATCAGATGCTGCTTCTTTGTAATTATTCTGCAATACAAGAAGATTGTTTTGCGACGCATTGTACTGCAATTCGGCTTTTTCAAAATCAAGTTGCGAAACAGTATTTTTTACTCGTAAATCTTTATAACGCTCGTAATTGGCTTTATCTAAAGCTAACTGCTCTCGTGCTTGATTAATTTTTGTCTGTATTTGTTGTAATTGCGAGGCATTTTCGGAAGCATTGTTTAATGCATCGTTGTAAACAGCCATGGCATCTGCTACTTGATTGTTTTGCACATCACTTTTTATAACAGCTATCGTTGTGTTACTAGTTATAATATCGCCTTCGCTTACTGGTATTGTGGTTAGAATTCCATCTGCACTGGCAGATACTGTATATTGATTTTCTTGCTCTATATAACCACTGGCAAAAATGGCATCTTCAATATTTTTACGTATCGGTGATGTTGTTTCTTTGCTATTACACGATGACAATAGCATTATTACTAAGAGCATACATCCTAAAGAAGTAATTCTGTTATGTTTCATTTTTTTGTTTTCAGTTGTTAGTTTTTAAGTCAATTTGTCTGATATGCAATTTATACTTCGCCAATGTGTATGAAGCAAGACTTTGTAAGTAGTTGTTCTGTGCATTTAGCAAATCTTCATAACTGTCTAAACGTTCGTTTAAACTTGTAATACCGCTATTGTACTTGTTTTCAGCGTGCACATTATTTTTCTGGCGGAGCACCATAATTTTGGTGTTTTCAGCCAATTCTTCTTCATATTGATTGACATCTAAAAGCAACAAATCGTCTTCGTTTTGCTTTACCAATTTTGTGTTCTCCATTTGCAATTCTTGTTGTTGCAGTTCTAATTTTGATTTCTTGATTTTTGATCGAGAAGAAAAGCCACTAAAGATTGGAATATTGAGCTTTGCGCCAATATATTGTTGTGGCAATTCGTTAGCGTTTGAAAAATCTGTAAAGCGATCGGTTGCCCAACTGTTGTTGTATTGATAGTTAATACTTAGATTAGGTAAAAGCAATGCTTTCTTTTCTTTTAGAAGCGATTTTTGTTTATCAACTTCCATTTCTTGCCAAGTAATTTCAGGATGGATGATTTCAATATTTGTACTTGTTGAACTGAAATTTTGAGAAGTATCTGAAATGGTAATTTGTTGGTTGGTATTTAACTGACTTTGCAGTTGCGTATAAAATCGGCTAAGATTACGCTTTGCTTGTTGTAAATTTTTGTGATTTTGTAATTGTTTAATTTCAGCCAAATTGAGAGCTTCTTCACTAATGATTCCTTTTTGAAATTTTTGTGTTGTACTGTTATAAATTGCTTCTGAAACCTTTAGGTTCTTTTCATAGATAACAATAGTTTCCTGTGTTAGCAAAATTGAATAATACGTTGAAGCCAACAGATTATAGGCATTAAGTTTACTTTTTTGGGTGCTAATTTCACTTTGTTCTGCGACTATGCTAGCCGTTTGAGAAGCAAACATCTTTTGGAAGTTTAAAATATTCCATTGTGCTTGAATTCCGGTAGAATAAACGTGTTGTTGTCCAAATGTTAATTCTCGAAAAGTTCCTGAAGTCGCATTGGTATCAAAGAATTCTGCTGGAACCAAAGTAGGTTGCAAGGTTAGATTGTTGTTATATCCTGCACTAGCATTTACGGAAGGATATAAATAAGACTTAGCTTCCTTTTTTTTGGTGCTTGCAATTTGCTCGTATATGACAGCACTTTGGATTTGTATGGTGTGTTCATCGGCATATTTCAGAATTTCCTGAAATGACTGGAACTGAATTTGAGCATCAGCTTCATTGCTTTGAGCAAATACAAATCTTGTGCTAAGAGTTACTAAAAAGAGTATTAAAATTCTATTCATTACAAAAAATTTGTTTTAAATCCTTTGCAAAGATCTAGAGCTATGTCTTCCTTTTTAGAAATTAGTTATTGAAGTCGAATTTTGGGTTTTGGGGTCGAAAAGGAAGTGATGAAAATAATTTGATAAGTTGTGCGGTGGGAAAAGTTAAGCTCTTTTTATTTTTTGAGGCACGAAAAAAATGAAATGTGCTTGACTTTGCGGTTGGCTTTCAGAACGAAATTTTACTGATTACGCACTTGATTTTTCGCATTATGCACAGCGGTCTTGGCTATGTGTAGTGCGGGATTTCAAGGCACTTCACTATCCGTTTACCGAAAAGTTTGTTTAATGTAATTACTTTCATATTAGCACTTGAGCCCGTATTACCTATAGCCATTGTGTGTGCCTTGAATGGTAAATATAGTTCTTTTACAAGACTGTCCCAAGGGGTGAAAGTCCCCAATGCGCGGAGGTAAGGTTCTGACGCATTAGTAAGCCGCAAGGGTGTTAAGGGTGACCTTAGAAGTGAAGTAAGTGAGGCTACAAAAGTCTGAACCGACCCTACAGCTACGCTCAGGACAGGCCAAGTAGGAACAGAATATGAGGCATAGTTGCTCGGGTAAGTAATCACACTTCGATAAACTCAGTGTATCGCATCTTTACAAAGCCCAAAGCTTTAAAGAGCATCTATGTAGATTCTGCGGGCTTAGACCGAAGGGTATTTATCCTACCAAAGGAGGTCTCTGTAATCACGAGTTGGTATAGCAGAGAAGTCAGCCCCGAAGCCTCGGGATCATAGTGCCCACGAGAAACGAGTTGCATAAAACTGTATAGGTCTCACAAGTGGGGAAGGACTGAAGGCAGTCCTTCTGGAAATTATACAGGGAGCATTAATTTTCGTTAATGAGTGATTGATTCCCTAGAAAACAGGTAGCCTATCCCTAAAGTACGGAATAGTCTCAGTTGGTGTAAAGAGCGACTGGAAAGATGGATTGCGAACCGCCGTATACGAGACCCTTACATACGGCTTAAGTTTACAATTCATTAAATTTAG
>NZ_PJBS01000107.1 GCF_002836055.1 Psychroflexus sp. MES1-P1E | reverse complement strand
TAGGTACCACTCAAAGTACTTAATAAAGTCTTGGTTATTCTCTTTGGTTTTAATCTCATCAATATCTACCTCTCTTTCAGTGATGACGCTTTCCATTTTGGATTTTATCAACTCCTTAGTTAGCTCGACACCATCATTGATATGTTTTGAAACTAGCTTATCAGCGGCACTGTCTAGCAATTTAAGTTTGTCATTTGTTGACGCTGCATCATCTTGCTTTCCCACTTTAATCTTTTTGTTTTCTTTGTCCCAATGAGATACATCTAATACTTTATATGGGGTGTAATATTCAATCTTTCTATGTTTTCCAAAATTGAAAATGAGCTTAATTGTACCTGTCCCAGATTTATTTTTCTTGATGCTGAATCTTGAATTTGCCATGTGATGAGTTAGACTAAGTTTATTATTAAATAATCATGGGCGTGCTTAGAGGCGCGCCCTGAGGCGTGCCCAAATTTAATTCATATTATTTGATTTTGATTTAACTCCTTTAAAATAGTTTATAACTAACTAAAATACAGCAAAATAGACCTAATATATGTTTATTCATTTTTACTATTTAATAAAATGAAATATAATAAAACGAATCCCTCCGCGGTCACATTTAAAAAGCTAACATACTGTATTACAGTGGTTAGCTTTTTTTATTGTTCGATTTTATAACTTTAAAGTAATCGTATTCAAATATTTGTTTATATAAATCGATAATATAATTTATGCTTGACTTGCCTGAATTGAAGTGAATTAAGTTTTGCATATTCTACTGGCGGCATTTTATTTAGTCCATTATGTGGACGATGATAATTGTAATCATTCATCCAGATCTGTGTTTGTTCCCTTACTTGATTTATGCCTTCAAAGATGCATATCAATCAATCCGGGTGATAAAAACCCTCCCTTTCCATCAATAACTTCTATATCATCTTGAGCGTTTGTATCTGAAATTGTCTTAATAAGTCCTTTTTCAATAAGAACTGATTTATTTCGTAAAACAGTATCATTCGTTATAGGTATAATATTGACATTCTTAATCAAATAGGTGTTATTTTTTAAATCAGCATTATTTTCAATTTTGAGATAACTGGTTTGTCTAACGTCAATCTTTAGAATAACCCAAGCCGAAATAAATACTATGACTATTGCAATTAAAACAAAGAATATTATTCCTTTTATGCATTTCATTTTTATGTACTTTATTTCTTAAAACTTGTTTACAACGTTTATACGATGTTATCGGTTGGATTAGTTTTTATATTCTGGTTTCGAAGATATATCATTCAATATCCACTCAAGTTGTTTATCACGATTCTGTTTATAATCAGACCAATCACTTTCAATTTTTATATCTGGTACTAACCCATCAGTTTGATTGTCTTGCATTCTAAATAATCGTTTAGAATATTGAACTGTCCATTTAGAATTTGGCAATAAAAACCTATCTGCATCTTGGTAACCATAAGGATTTCCTCCTGTAGTTTCACCCACTAATTTGGCATTCAAAATTTGTTTAAATTGGGCTGCATTACTAACTCCAGCCGAAAATGTTTCTTTCCCGATAAGCGCATATATTCCGTGTTCCCAATCAAGACTGTCTATGGTGACCAACATTTGTGCAAGTACAAGTCCTTCAAAAAAGTTTCCGCCACCATTTCTTCTAAAATCAATAATCAGATATCTTATTTGGTGTTTTAATATTTGCTTTTTAACACTTCTTGCAAACAACAACATTTTTAAATAGCCAGGATAGCTGTCAAATCTTATATAGGCAGTGTTTGTTGGAATGTCTGCTAAAAGCCAGATTCCATTCGTTGATCTAAGAGGCTCACCTAAATTCACTGGTCTTTCATTTAATTCCTCTGTTATTAGGCTTTTTAGGTTGTCGTGCGTAATCGAATTTAATATAACAGATTGATTGATTCCATTATCATCGGCGAATTCGAAGTTTGCAATGTATAATTGTTTTGTAATCTTTAGCCCAAAAAGCACTTCTGCTACGTTGATAGTGTAGGGCAGAAAGTGTTCAAGAGAATGTTGGTTATCAACACCTTGAACAACAGGGCTGATTATATTTATCAATTCATTTATTTCTGTACCATCTATAGCAGTTAATTTTTTGCCTAGTAAATGACGATAATCGAAAGTGGTTTTTATAACCCTCAATTCATTGTCAAACAGACTTAAGTAAACAGGAAATCGGGAATAATCGTTACTCCAATACCCATAGATAGTATGCCCATCACCTATTAGTCGGGTAATTCTCATCATTTCAACCATCACTTGGTATTTATTGTAATTGGGTAACAATCTTTTTAAATCTGATAGTTTGGAATCAAAATCTTTCTTGCTGATACTATGGTAAAGATTAATATGATTATGTTCTAGCTGCGATTGAAAAAAGTTGATATCATTCGACCAACTGGCTACTTGTTCAGGATTTAAATCAAAAGCTTCATTATTTACTATATTCTTTTTTGATGAGGCACAACTGAAGGATAATAGTGCTAAAAAAGCAATAAACACTTTACTTATAAGTCTTCTTTTAATCATTCTTTGTTTCTTAAAAATCTTACCGATAACGTTTTTGTATAAGGTTAGTGGCGTGTTTTAAGCAACCAATTTAGTAAATAATTACCGACCAAGAAAGTCCGCGAGGACATTCGTAAGTAGGCTTGCACTAGCAATTAATTTTATACGGTGTTGGCATTTCGTTATTCCTTTTCCAATGTTTTCATTAACTCAAAACATAGTTTATCAATATTTCCCATATTCGGATTGAATGCTGATACATTTGAAAGTATTATTATACCGTTTTTTGTCTTTTCGTCAAATACCATCGATGATGAATATCCACCTGTCCCCCCATTATGCCAGTACCAAATATTTTTAGATTGGGATTTTAATAAATGCCATCCTAAACCAATATCCATCGTATCATTTATTTCAAAGGTTTTCTGCCTTGTCAATTCTAATGCCTTGTTTAAAGGGTTAAATTGAGCCATAACAAATTTCGATAAATCCTCTGGCGTTGATAGTATTCCACCAGCACCAGCCAAAATTGAAAATTCCCAATTTGGAATCTCTTTTCCTTCATTATTTAGTCCTCTTACTAAATGTCCTTTTACTTTATTAATATCTGCTGTTGAGTTTTGCATCTCATATTTGGAAAATATTTTATTCTGTAATAGGTTTTCATAAGTAGTATTTCCAATTTCACTTAACGTGTACCCCATTAATCCTCCTCCTAAATTCGAATATTGATAGTCGCCTTTATTTGACAATTCAAGATGGTTTGTTAGATATTCTTCCAATTCTTTTTCCTTATAGTCTTTATAAGGATTTTCAAGATTTACTTTTGTTAGATCAAAATTTGAAGGCAAACGAGGAAGTCCAGAAGTATGATTAGCTAAATTGATAAACGCTATTTTTATATTATCATGAAAAGGTATTTTTAAATAATCATTGACATTATTATTTAGTTTAATTTTTCCATCCATAACAAAATTAGCAAGTAGCGTGGATGTAAACACTTTTGAAATAGAACCTATTTCAAAGACACTTTTATGATTATCAATTGCCGAAATGGTATCGTTATTCTTTTTTGTGCCGTAATAACTCACTTTTCCATTATTGATAAAAGCTATCGAAACTTGTGTTTGATTAGGAAAAGTCTTAGCGTTTTCAAATATTAATTGAGATTGCTTTTTTGTAATACTACTCGCTTTAATAGATAAATCATTAATCACAGTTTCTGAAGTAGTATCTTCTGCAAAAGGCGTCACCGCAAAACCATTAATTCTAGAATTATTATCTAAAGAAATATTTAAGGCGTAAAGCGCGCGTTCAAAATTCGTTTTGTAAACCGCAACACTTCCATTTTTATAGCTTATAAATTCTCTTTTGGTTATGTTTCCAGCTTGTGATTTTAAATTTGCTAAAAAAGAGATTAATTTATCTTGGGGTACTGCAACTTTCATATCACTTGAAAACATAGAAAAAATAACTTCAAAATTGTTAGTAGTGTAGTTTTTTTCAAAGGCCTCTACAACGACTTTGTAAGTAGGTTTTTCAGTTTGTGCAAATGTTATGTTTGTAATCAAAACAAATAAGCTTATCGATATAATTTTTTTCATACTTGTTGCTATTTTTTTCTTTTTAATTTTTTAAGAAACTTTTTAAATAATTGAGATATTTTTGATAAATCCCAAGCGATAGAGTCTTTTTCCCATTGGCTCACATTTCCTTTATATTGTTTCCAAGCCGATTTGATTTTTGTTACATCAGATTTAATTGAATCTTTTTCCCATTGACTTGTATTAGCCTTTAACTCTTTAATTAAAGCTGAAAATTGAAAATTAATTTTTTCTCCTTGGGATGAATTTCCCCATATTTCTTTTATGTCTTCCCAAGTTTCTCTTTGTTCCTGTTTTGCCATTTTATTTTAATTTAGGGGTTATACATTCCAATAATATATTTTTTATTCTTTTCATTTTTACAGCAATGTGATTTTCAGTCAAATCCGTTATTGCTGCTATTTCTTTATAGGGCAGTTCGTCTAAATGCAAAATAATAATTGACCCATCAACTGAATTCAAAAGTGAAATACATTCACGTAGTGCCTTGAACTTTATCTCTTCAATTTCATTTGGAATAGTTTCCGAAAGCTTAAACTGGATAGATTCTAATCGCTTGGTTTTATTGTTTAAGCTTTCAAACTGCATATTAGAACGATTGCACACGTTTAGTGCAATTTTATAAATCCAAGTACTGATATTAGATTTCCCTTTAAAGGTCGAATATGACTTCCAAATGTGAAATATGACTTCTTGGAAAAGATCTTGTGGTTCAATTGGTGAAACAGCATATATTCGACATATTCTGTAAATACTAGTCTTATTGTCTTCCAGAATCTGATTAAATTGCTGTTCTTCTTGTTTTTGCATAGTATATTTTTTCTATTTCCTGTTCTCTATTAACCTTAGTGACAAGAGTTGTTAAAATATGACAAGAAAATTCAATTATTTTCAAAGTTTTCAATTTTCGCTAACAGCTTATATCTAATAAAAACTACTTTTTGAATTAACACAAAACCAAAAATTTTTAAATTTATTTTAATAAACGGGATGCAAAGCACTTTAAAAATAACTTTCTCCTCTTGTAAGGTTCTTCCCAACTCCTCAAATTCACCCTTATTTAAATACCCCGGATGAGTCAACAAATGGTATCGTAGACTGCATTGATCCTGCCTTATGAAATATTGGTCTATTTGGTGGTCATATGTTTAGTGATTAATATTTGCTTCCGGTTTTGTCCATTTTTTGGTTATTATAATTGCTATAGTCAGAATTATTCCGATTGCAAACCACCTTGAATTCCCTTCAAATCCATTTTTTATTAGTTGATTTACAGTAAAGATATTCACTAAAAAATGAAAGGCTGCACAAGCAATAATTGATTTCGTAGCTATAGCTATTTGTCCAATTCCCCAACTGCCTAAAATTAACATAGCAAGGAATATGAGGTTGTCGATTACATTGGTGTTTGACAAGAATGATAGATGCCACAAATACCATAAAAACCCAATAATCAAATAACGTTTCCAAGACTTCAATTCAGATAACTCGTCTTGCAAATATCCTCGCCAACCATATTCTTCTAGAATACAGTAGATGATTGTTCCAAGTCCTGCTATAAATCCATAAATATTGGAATTTAGTTGAAGCTTGTTGTTTACCCCAATAACAGTCAAAACAACGATAGGCAAAACAAACAAAATAATGCTTTTTGTTATTGAGGTACCGAATAAAGACATTGATGAAGTCTTGACTTGTTTCATTAATTTAATTGCTATCAAAGCTCCAATCAGAACTCCAATTCCTTCTAAAAACACTCTCAATAAAATTGAAACAGAAGGCTGTAATCCAGATGTTTTAAGGTTTAAATCAAAAATATCAAATCGAAATATATTTGAAATTATGATTGCAAATAAATAAAATATTAAAATTCGGTAGATATGTTTGTTTTTCATCCGTAATGTTTTTTGCATTTATGGAAAGGTGATAGTTTATGGTTTGTTCCGTGTTTAAGCAACTAATTTAATAAACAAATCACAGATAGAAGATTTCAGCGGTCCTGACACTTTGGGATTTGTAAGTAAACTGAAACTAGCAATAAATTATAAACTGCTTAAGTTGGTAATGAATTATACCAATTTTGCATTCAAATGTCATATGAATAAAACCTGCATATGGACGGATTTGCAACCAGCTAGATACAGTCATTATATAGTCGCCTTCGGCATAAAAACCTTGTCTGCTTAAGTCTTCTTCGTTGTAGGCTAAAGAAACTCCAAGACCTATGGAGAGATTTACTGCGCGTTCTTTTATGGATTGTGCCTGAGAACTGCTTTAAGCGGCTAGAACATGCAGTAAAATTATTCTTTTTATCATGTCTTTAAGAGGATGAGGTATTGAAAACATAATTTAATCTGTAATAAAACATCAGTCCTATGACCTGAATACCAATGTTCAGCTAGAGAGCTAATTAATGACCTGCCTGCTAGTGATTTGGTTTATATTTGATAATCTAAATCTCTAATCTGATAGCAAAGGCCGTGGATTATTTTAAAAAAATAAGAAAACGTATACTCGTTTTTAGTTTAAGTACTCTCTCACTACTTTATTTCAGGTAAATAAGCGAAAGGGATTTTAATAAACTTATAGAATATCTAAATCAAGATCTATCCCAACAAAATGATAAGGGATTCATTTCAAAATCTACAGATTTGATAAAATTTCAATTTTTAAATTACTCGGTCTTTCCGATAAATAATAGTGGAACCCTAGTGCTCGATAAAAATGGGAAGGACATAAATATAAAACCTATTGAGCAAAATTTTATTCTAAAGTCAAGTCTATGATGAGCCTGAAGGCAAAAAATTTGATAATCTAAACCCTTGTGTATCTTCAATAAGAAAGCTAATTGGATCGTATTCAAAAGTCATTGAAACAATCCTGATTTAAAGATTAAAATTCTTGATGAATGAAAAATTATATAAAAAAGAATAAAGGGGGCAGAGAAATTAATACGTTATCAAATAAAAAAAATCAATTATGATAATCTGATTGAAGTCATAAATAATAGAATTGTTATGACTATTAATCGAGAAAAGTTCTACAGGAAATCTATTTTATTTGATGATTTTTATGATAAAATCATTTATTTTATCAGTCAGTTTGAGAGTCTATTTGAAGAATTTTGAAGGACTACTTTTGCTAATAAGTAAACCTGTAACAATAAATAACCCTCCTATGAGGTGATAGGTATGTAAGTGTTCATCAAAAAGAATAGCAAATAATGCTGCTGATAATGGAACAATATTCATATAAATTCCTGCCTTATCTGCTCCCGCAATTTGAACTCCTTTTTGCCATAAAAAATAAGCTAGTGCTGTACCAAAACATCCAATTCCAAATACAGCCATCCAAAAACCGAATGTGTGTGTTGAAACCAGTTCCATTCCTTTAATTGGTAATAGGATCAAGAAACCTATTAAGCAGCATAAGCTCGTTAAAAGTGTAAAGTTTAAACTTGAAATACTTGTAGCATATTTTTTAGTCCAAACATGATGTAATGCAAAAAATACGTTTGCTATTAATATGAGAATATCTCCATAATTAAATTGGATGTTACTTATGTTGGTAGTATTTCCTTTTAAGATTAAATAGGTTACCCCGAAAAAAGCAATGATGATACCTAGTATTTGTATTTTTTTGATCGGAGTCTTCAATATTTTAGACGAGAAAAGTATTGTTAATGCAGGATTTAAACTGACAATAAGTGCTGCGTTTATCGCTGAAGTGTTTTGTAATCCTAGAAAGAAAAATAAATTAAATCCAAAAAGACCGATAAACCCGGTAAGAGAAATACCATTTAGATTCTTTTGAATTATTTTAAATGAGGGCAGGCTTTTGACTCCCAAAACCATCAATGTCACAAATCCAAATAAGAAGCGCCAAAATCCTGCTTCAATAAAATTAACCTCTTTTAATATTACTTTTGCTAAATGGAAATTTAGTCCTAAAAAAATAGTTGCAGTAATCAAGTAAATTATCTCTCTCATAAACAGCAGATTATAATTTTGCTCGCAACTTACTCAACGTAGAATTAGTCATCCCTAAATACGATGCAACTGCTTTACTTGAAATACGAGCTAGTAATTTAAATTCATGCTCCGTAGCCCATTTGGGTTTATCAATTCCTTCCATACCTAAAAAACTATAAATCCGCATTTGAGAATGAATAAAAGCAAATTCTATAAATTGATGGTAAACATTTGCAAAGGGAGGAAGAGTATTAACTAACTCATAAAAATTACTAGGGTTGATGACTAAGCATTTTGAAGGCTCTAAAGAAACTAAACAATCTCTAGATGGTCTTTGAAAGATAAAACTAGTGTTTACAGACATGATGCTGTTTTCTAATGCAAAATAGCCCGTGTCTTGATTACCTTTAGTATTTATTTCGTCTGACCTTAAAAAACTTTTTTTGATAAAATAGAAATGTTTACAAACTTGACCAAGATTAATTAACCTTTCATTTTTAGTTGTTTTTATTGGTTTGAAAAGTTTAATTATTTGCT
>NZ_PJBS01000106.1 GCF_002836055.1 Psychroflexus sp. MES1-P1E | reverse complement strand
TCTTCATAAGCTTATAAGTTCCAAAAATGGGAGTCAAAATCTATTTTTAAACTTCAAATCTAAAAGTTGCATTTATGTGTTGAATTCAAGTTCGTTTTTTAATCAATATAATTCATTATAAAAAAACTAAATTTACTTTTATTCATCCCACTTTTTTTGTCCATTTCCTGTAGCTCTTCAGATGATTCTGATTCTAATTCTTTAGAGGGTGAAGATTACATGAGATTAGCAAGAAATGGAGAAACCTATGAGGAAACATTTATGGCCTATGCACTTGGTTCTGGTTATGAGAACTGTGCTGATACTTCATCTAATTTGGATGCTACATTGGCTATCGTTTACATAGAGAATTCAGAATTCTCATTCACATTAGGTATGGCACATGAAGATTTGAAATCTGACTTTGATGAAACAAGTGACTCTTTTATTCAAGTTAGCACCGAAGTGGATGGCTTGGGCGTTAATGATTCAGAATGCTTGAATAATTTTGAATTAATAATGTATTACGATGAAACAGATAAAGATTTGTTTGTAGACGATTCTCAAAATAACACTAATACTATTGAAAATATATTTGTACTAAATGACAGTCAAACTGAAACAGAATATGGAATTCAAGGCAGATATGAGGTATCCTACACTGATGGTTCTGATTACAACATCACGATAACTGGAGATTATATACTTGCAGTTGATGCTTTGAAATAAAAGTTATAAATTAGCGAAAACATTTTGAGTTACCCTATGCGTTACCCTATGGGATTATAGCAGAAGGAAAGCCTTGAAAACATTGACATAAAGCGAAGGGTGTCGGAGCCTCTTTCTCCGCAGATTCAGGTTTCAAAAGAAACTTAAACAATCAAAAAAATCTTTAAAGTCAGTCTTTAAAGGTTTTTTCATTTTTCGATAACTTCAAAAGACACATAGTATATCAAAGTTTAGTTGCCCTATAGGTCACCCCTATTGTAATTTAGGTTCGATTCCCTAAAAAGGGATAACTAGAATAAAAGAATTCGCTCCAAATTCGCTGTGAACATGAGGGTTTCAAAATGTTTTAAATCAATCTTAAAATAACATGACAATACTATTAAACCGAAACTTCTATTTTACCCTTTAATTGAGAAGGGTTTGAGCCTTCGATCTTTTTAAAGCTACTACAAAAATATTCGTAGGAGTTAAAACCACTTTTATAAGCGATCTCTTTTAGGCTAAATCTTCCTTTCTGAATCATGATTTTTGCTTGCCTAATTCTTTCTTTTAAGATGTATTCAACAGGAGTGGTCCCCGTTGCCTTTTTAAAGAGTTTAAAAAAAGTAGTCTGCCCAATACCTGCTAACTTTGTCAATTCTTCGATGGTTATTTTCTGACTTATATTAAGACTTATATAGTTGATGACCTTACGAATACAATCATCTTCAATACTTTTTTTAAAGTTTTGCTTTAGGAGAGCCATTCCTTCTGTGCTGAATAATCGATAAATTATTTCTTTAATGATCAGTTCATCAATCAAAGGTTTACAGTCAGCGTTATCATTAAGTTGAATATCATAAAGCCTTTTAAAGGCATTTATCAATAATTGATCATTTGATAAAAAATGATGTTTAGCTTCTACCCTACTCAGATTCTGAAGTAACTTTTCCGTTCCTTCAGCATACAATATACCTTCATAGACTCTCTTTAGAAAAGAAGGGTTTAATTCTAAGACAAGACATTGGGTTGGGTTGGTAAATGAGGCATTTGGAATTGAAACTTGATTAATTTTTTCTTTTTCAGGAATAAAAAATGTGCCAGGAAAAAACTCAAACTTCAAATTTTCACTTTCAATTGTTTTATGTCCTGAAAGCATCAATGTCATCACATACTGTTTGAAGTGAAATTGAATATCCTTACATGAACAATTAGTTTCAAATAAAGATAGCCTCCCATGCTTAAGTGGGTAGTGAGTTCCTCTTTCAATAAACTTGTCTTGCATGATTTAAAATATTTCACAAATTCATTATCAATAATTCTAAAATAGACATAAAATATGATATTCTAAGTTTGAGCGTAATAAAATTAAGCATTAATGAAATATACTGTAAATAATTTCAGATATCCTTCAATAAATTGCTAGTAATTATTAAGACTAAAATTTACACCTATGAAAACCTATGCTTTTACTATAAATGGGAAATCCATCTCAACAGAAAAAACCTTTGATGTAAAAAATCCCGCCACAGGAGATTCAATTGGCTCAGCTTCCATGTCTAATAAGAATCATGTCTCTCAGGCGGTTGCTGCTGCAAAAGCGGCACAACCGTCTTGGGCAGCCAAATCTGATGAAGAACGAAAATCCACTATGAATAAGGTAGCCGATATTCTAGCGGAGAATACCGCCTATTTGGCCAAATGGATCACAGAAGAACAGGGCAAACCCATGGCTGGACCAGGCTCCATGTTTGAAATGCAAGCTTGTGTTGGCTGGACGCAAGTCCCTGCTTCATTAGACTTGCCTGTAGAAGTAATTTTTGAAGATGATACAAGAAAAGATGAATTACATCGTAAACCCATAGGTGTTATTGGAGCCATTGCGCCATGGAACTGGCCTTTGATGATCGCTATCTGGCAAATCATTCCTGCTATTAGGACCGGTAATACAGTTGTTTTAAAGCCATCTGAATACACGACTATTGGAACTTTAGAAATGGTAAGACTTATTAATACTGTTTTACCTCCTGGAGTTCTAAATACGGTATCTGGAGGCGGAGACATAGGGGCAAGTTTAGTAGAACATAAAGATGTTGATAAGATTATGTTTACTGGTAGTGTTTCCACTGCCCGAAAAATTATAGAAAGCTCGAAAGATAATATGGCTAGATTAACCCTAGAGTGTGGTGGAAATGACGCAGCTATTATACTTCCAGGCACTGATATAAAATCTAAAGCAGAAGATTTATTTTGGGGAGCTTTTATCAATATGGGGCAAACCTGTGCTTGTGCAAAACGATTGTATGTTCATGAAAATGATCATGATGCTGTAGTTGATGTTCTTAGTGAATTAGCTTCTCAGATGCCTATGGGCAATGGAATGGAAGACGGTATTGTTTTGGGTCCAATTCAAAATAAAATGCAATTTGACAAAATAAATGACCTAGTTGAGGATGCTAAGTCTAAGGGTGCCAAAGTTTTTTGTGGTGGAAGTCCACTGGGTGGTTCAGGCTACTTTTATCCAATAACACTTTTAGGAAATGTAGATAACGGACACAGAATTGTTGATGAAGAACAGTTTGGCCCAGTACTTCCAATAATTAAATATAAACTAGTTGAAGAAGCAATTCAAAAAGCTAATGATACTAAAACGGGCTTAGGAGGTTCTGTTTGGGGAGATGATTTAGACCAAGCGGCCGAAGTAGCTTCAAAAATTCAAGCAGGAACTGTATGGATAAATCAACATGGTGCTATACATCCCATGGTTCCATTCGGTGGAATTAAAGAGTCCGGTTATGGGGTCGAATTTGGTATTGAAGGCCTAAAAGCGGTTACGCGTCCTCAGGTTATTAGCATAAAGAAGCCTGTTCTAGTTTAAAAATAGTAGTTATCTAACTCTTAAAAAAATAAAAATGGATTTTGATTACATCATTATTGGCGCTGGTTCCGCAGGTTGCGTAATAGCAAATCGACTCACTGCAGATCCAAAAACAAAAGTTCTATTATTAGAATCTGGGAGTCCGGATAAGGATCCAAATATTCATGCTCCAACAGGGTGGCCGGCTACATGGCAAACTGAAAGCGATTGGGCATATATGACGGTCCCTCAAAAAAATGCGGGCAATACCCCAAGATACTGGCCAAGAGGTAAGACCTTAGGAGGAAGTAGCAGTATAAACGGCATGATTTATATTAGAGGCCATCATACCGACTATGATAATTGGGCCTATCAAGGTTGCCAAGGTTGGGATTATGAAAGTGTACTCCCTTATTTCAAAAAGTCAGAAAAATTTGAAGATGGTGCTGATGATTTTCACGGAGATCAAGGCCCTTTGCATGTGACCTCTATAAAAAAACCAAATCCGATCTCCTATGTAGCTATTGAAGCTTGCAAGGAAATGGGATTACCAACTACAGATGACTTCAGCAAAGAAATTTGGGGAGCTGGAATGAATCATATTACGGTAACTCCTGAAGGTGAGCGTTGCTCTACTGCTAAAGCCTTTTTAGTCCCTATACTAGATAGAGAAAACCTAACTATCATCACAAATGCAAATGCTCAAAAGCTAAATTTTGAAGGAAAAAAATGCACAGGTGTTACATATAAAAAAGATGAAAAACTAAGTATAGCAAATGCCTCTAAAGAAGTCATTCTTTCTGCTGGAACTATCGGTTCACCTCAGCTATTGATGCTATCTGGGATTGGAAATCCAGATCATTTAAAAGAGTATGATATAGAGTGCATAGCAGATTTACCAGGTGTAGGGCAAAACTTGCATGATCACTTATTGGTGAGTGTCATCTTTGAAGCAAAGCAACAAATCCCTCCTCCACAAGCCAATTTACTTGAAGCTCAACTTTTCTGGAAGAGTAGAGAACATATGTTAGTCCCTGATTTACAACCGCTTTTTATGGGCTTACCCTATTACAGTCCAGGATTTGAAGGACCTGAAAACGCGTTCACACTTTGCGCTGGATTAATAAGACCTGTGAGCCGTGGAGAGGTTAAATTAAATTCAAACAATCCAGAGGACACCCCTTATCTTGATCCAAATTATTTAGGTGAAAAAGCAGATTATGATGCGCTTTACGAAGCTGTAAAACTCTGTCAGGAATTAGGATACACAGACGCTATGAAAGAATGGACTAAAGAAGAAGTTTTTCCTGGTAAAAATGCTTCTGAAAAAGAGATTGAAGAGTATATAAGAAATTCTTGCGGAACATACCACCATATGGTAGGAACTTGCAAAATGGGGATAGATAGCATGTCTGTGGTTGATCCTGAATTAAAAGTACACGGTATTTTAGGGCTAAGAGTTGCCGATGCCTCTATCATGCCTTCTGTGACTTCTGGTAACACCAACGCTCCCACAATTATGATTGGAGAAAAAGCAGCAGATATGATTATTGAAAACAGTTAAGTCTAATAAACTCTATCTTTCAGCAATTACTTATGACCAAATTTTAAATTTATAATTATTTCAAAATGTATAATTCAGAAATTGAAAATATGCCTTTAGAAAAACTTCGAGATTTACAAAATGCTCGTCTTTCTTCTTTGGTTAAACGTTTGTATAGCGATGTCCCTTTTTATAAAAATCAATTTGATAGTATAGGTCTGAATCCCAATGATATCGAATCAGTTGATGACTTACATGTAATACCATTCACTAAGAAAACAGACTTAAGAGATAACTATCCCTTCAAGATGTTCGCAAAACCCATGGATCAGATACGTCGGATTCATGCTTCAAGTGGCACTACTGGTAAATCTACTGTAGTAGGCTATACTCAGAACGATTTAGATATTTTCGATGAAGTCACTGCGCGTTCGCTGTATTGTGCTGGAGCTAGGAAAGGGATGAAATTGCATAATGCTTATGGATATGGATTGTTTACGGGAGGACTTGGAATTCACGGAGGAGCAACTAAATTAGGTATGGCAGTAATCCCTGTTTCTGGAGGAATGACCGAAAGACAATTGACAATTTTACAAGATTTTAAACCTGAAGTGATCTGCTGTACCCCCTCTTATGCCCAAACCCTATCGGATGAGCTTATTAAAAATGGGATTAACCCAAAAGAGCTAGCTTTAAAATATGCTGTTCTAGGAGCTGAACCTTGGACTGAGGTCATTCGGAATCAGGTTGAAGATGGGCTAGATGTCAAAGCAACTAATATTTATGGTTTAAGTGAAATTATAGGTCCTGGTGTTTCTCAGGAGGATGTGGAAGAAAGAGGAACAGGTTGTTACATCTGGGAAGATCATTTTTATCCCGAAGTAGTCGATAGAGATACGGGAGTCCCTCTTCCTTATGGTGAAGAGGGTGTATTAGTGATTACCACATTAACCAAAGAAGCCTTTCCTTTACTACGCTATTGGACAAACGATATTTGCTCTATCAATTATGATAAAAATGCAAAACGCACTCACATTAAGATGTCTGCGGTCAAAGGGAGATCTGACGATATGCTTATCATAAGAGGAGTGAATTTATTCCATACTCAAGTTGAAGAAGTGATTTATCAGATCGAAGGACTTAGTCCAAATTACAGATTGGTAGTGGATAAAAAAGGAGCTATGGATTGTGTTACTCTTGAGGTAGAGACTGCTCCAGGTGTGGAAAAAGACAATCTTGATTTTGTAAAAGCCATAGGGATGAAAATGAAAAATACCATTGGTATTACGATGGATATAGAGTTAAAACCACACCTTTCAATTCCAAGAAGTCAGGGTGGAAAACTCAGTAGAATTTTAGATAAAAGAAGCTCTGTCTATTGAAAGATTTACTCAGGAGGTATAATTATCCAGCCTCGATATAACACTCGAAGATCTCAATTATTTCTTTTGGGAAGTTGTAGGGTGTTTCTATCGCCAGAATTGTCAAAGATTGCTGTTCATAAAGCCGTAGTTTTTACAACTGGTGTGCCTGGCTTTTTTCATCGTTGACTTGGTGATTTTGACAACTATTTATTCTTAAAACTACTCATTCTAAAAGTCTCAACTTTTGCTATCGCTCTACCTTGATTAAGTTTGGTTATTAATGAAAATATAATCACACCATATATGGGTGATTAATTAAATATTTTTAGATTATTAATTTTCATAAAAGCCTTTAAAAAAACCAAATAAAACTAAAAGGCAAGCACCATATTTAGCATTAACGGGAGGAGGATTATATGCCGCTGTAAGGGGGTTTTGGGAACAAATACTTACATCCTACTTAAATAGACATGAGAATACGCCAAACATTGCGAAACGAAACCTCTATGCTGCTGAGTTTTATACAGGCTTTTTTAGCGTTGGTACATTACTTTATTTTACAGGCATTAAAAGTTAACAAATAAGTTTAGGACTAGTTATTGGAGGACTATCACATCGATTAGAAAAAGGGGAGTTGCACATATACATGACTTTTAGTATTGGCTTTTAACAACAGCTTTCATTCTGCTGTATTGAAGGACATTTTACTGAACCAAAACTGCAATAGACACAACAATCACCCTCGCTTGGTCTTAATACTTTTTTACAACCCTCACACTCATAAAAAAATTGACAATATTCTCTTGGCATCTCCTCTACTTTTTTATGCCTGCAGGTTGGACAAGTAATTTCTGATTTTAATTGGATTTTCATTTAATTTTCTTTTTTAGCAGTTACTGTATAACCTGTAGAGTTAATTGCTTTTTCAATCTCGTTTTCATTCGTTTTTGTTTTGTCGAACTTGATAATTGCATTTCCATCTTCGTAAGACGCTTTTGAATTTACAATTCCGCTTAGTTTATTTACTTCGTGGTTAACATGTTCTTCACAGCTTGCACAGGTCATTCCACTAATTTTAAATTCAGTTGTAGATATATCTAATTTGTCAACTATTATTATTTGTTTGCCTGTTTTTGGATAGAAAACACCCGAATAATATGGAAAAGCCAACATAACCACTGAAAATACTGTCACAATACCTAGAAACTTTTTAGATTGAATAAAGGTTGGATTTTCGTCTGGTTTACATTCACAGTCAATTTCTTTCTTGAGTTTTAGTTTTTGATACCAAGCAAATCCAAGAACCAAGAATGTCAGTCCCATTAAATAAGGTCTAAATGGCTCAGTCCAAGAGAATGTTGAAGCGATTCCACTTGACCCTGCAAGAAGAGCTAAAATTGGTGTTATGCAACATAAAGAAGCTGTAATTGCTGTCAGCAATCCTGCTCCTATTAATTTATTTTCACTTTTCATAGTGTTTATAAAATTTTGTCCTTGTCGAGTATCTTAAAAAACGGATTTAGTAATGTTGAATATTCTAAGGTCAATGAGTAAAAAATAGTTTGACCTTCTCTCTCGGTTTCTAATAAATTTCTGTCTTTCATTTTCCTCAAATGTTGAGAAATAGCAGAAATGTTCATTCCGAGAATATCGCTTAAATCACAAACGCAAAGTCTTTTTTCCTCAAAGAGTAAATAAAGTATTTTAAGCCTTACACTGTTTCCAACTAATGAAAGTCCATTTGCTAAATAGTCAAACGATTCATTTAATTCCAAAACTGTGTCTTTACAAGGGTTTATTTGTTTGATATCTCCCAGTTGTCTTGTGCATGAATTATTTTCCATAAAATTAATTTACATTTATTTCTTATTTAAGCAAATACTTAAATATAATAATTTAAAGTACAAGGGAAATTTTAACTCTTTTGGTTTTTTTAGTGTCGATATAACAAATCTAAATTTAATCTTTTACTCTAGAGTACTGCATTGAGGCTTTTTGTCTAATTTACAATCAGCGACATCAAGCTGAAGATAAACTATTAAAAAAAAACCTTTGTTCTGGCTAAATCAGGCCTGGCCTGTGATAAAACATAGTTTCAGTTCTTGTGGTTAAGTAATTGAATGATAAGCAAAAAAAAACTTACAGATCCAGTTTATAAATCCAAAGGCCTAAATAAAAAGTGTCAAAAATTAATTAAGAAAAGTATTGTTTTTTACTTCAATTCTTTGATGGCTATCGTTTTTCTGACTTAATGTGTTTTTGAATTGCTATTATTTTTCTTTCAATGTCAGAATAATAATTTAATATGAAAATTCTATTCGTTTGAATTTTCCATAAATACAGCAGTAAAATTTTCTTTCTATCATCTGAGATTTTAATTGGCAAATCAATTCCAGTAATGTTCCCGTTTTCATTGAACTTAAAATTTGGTGCAAAATCATTATTGATTTCT
>NZ_PJBS01000105.1 GCF_002836055.1 Psychroflexus sp. MES1-P1E | reverse complement strand
GGGATTGAATATAGTTTGCCATAGTTTTTGTTTACCAGAGTCCACCGTTCTTACATCATTAATAAAAAGGGGGTCTCCTCTTTAGTCGTTAAAGGTGTAACTATTGATGAGTTTAAAATTTCTATAAGTACTCATTATTTTGATGCTTTAGAAAAGAGCTGTTTTTATAAATAATATCTTCTCTATTTAATTTCCACTCTTGAGCATGGGTTTGCCTGTTGTCTATTAAATTTTTATAAAAACTAGAGTGACCAATAATCGACATTCAAACCCTAGGTTACACTACAGATGTAGCGAATGTGAGTCCATTTCAATTTAAAGTGCTAAATATTTCTCTTCAAAATTCAGTATTCACTTTTTAGCCTTCATTGAAATTATAGATGTGGAACTCATCCCCATAGATCAATTGATGGTTAAACAAAAAGAAATTATTAAACAGGTAAAGCATAAAACAGAACAAAATGAAATATAGTTTGAATAATTTCGATCATTGATATGTATAAATCAAATACTAATTATAAAATACTACATAAAATGAAAACAATATGGAATATTGACCAAATGCATTCTGAAATTGGCTTTAAAGCAAAGTATATGATAATTTCAGCAGTGACTGGTCATTTTGAAGATTTTAAGGCAACCATCGTATCTGAAAATCAAAACTTTAATCATTCACAAATCAGTTTTACAGCACAAACAAATTCTATCACTACAAAAAACAGCAAAAGAGATGGCCATTTAAAGGCAGACAATTTTTTTAATGTAGAAGCTTATCCTGAATTAGTCTTTACCTCTAAATCATTTGACGGCAATGTGCTAATTGGAGATTTAACGATAAGAGACATCACTAAGGAAATTTCTTTAGAGGCAGACTTTAAGGGTGTCGCAACAGATTCTTATGGTCAAACCAAAGCAAGTTTTAAAGTCAAAGGCGCTATCCGTAGAAAAGAGTTCAATCTTACTTGGAATGCACTAATAGAAGCAGGCAATATCGCTGTAAGTGATACTATCAAATTAATTATTGATCTCCAATTTATTAAAGAGTAGTTTTATTAGAAGTGTAAGATAAGGCTGATGATTCTTTTCAGTGGCTTATTTTTTTTAAGATAGAGTCTAGTAAGGTAAAGGCTTGCAAAATTTAATATGAAGCCCTGTTAGATTCGGATAGGCAAGTAAAGCTCCAAATGTAAGAAGAGCAACCATACCCGTGGAAAGGACAATTTGAATCCAGTAGATAAAGATGTGCTTTCAATAAATCAACAGAGAAGAAGGTCATCTTGAGTAATAGACAATTTGAATCCAGTAGATAAAGACGCGCTTTAAACGAATCAACTGAGAAGAAGGTCCTCTTGAATAAGGGACAATTTGAATCCAGTAGATAGAGATGCGTTTTTAACGAATCAACAGAGAAAAAAATCCTCTCGAATAAGGGATAATAAATACGCTGTTATGCCAGACGGACTGTATTTTCTACCAAAGCTTTGTCCTGTATAAAATAGTCTCAGGCGAAATTGTTTATGATGTTTTAATGGATTGGAATTTTTTTAAAACGCCAGTTGATCTGTGCTTTATTTAAATTTATTAAATCCTCTAACTACAGATTTAATAGTATTCGATACACCATTGATAACTTTTGAAATACCTCCGTAAAATAGTGGGAATTTTTTCAAAAACCAATCAAATCTTCAATTTTTTAGCTCCTAATGGCTTATTCTTAGTTCTATTAACTATTCGATGAATTGCTGCAAATACTTCAACAAGGACGAGCTCTCATACCCTCTTGTCTACGATATGCAGTTTCCAAATTGCACAATAACTATTTTTTTTTCAGTTTAAAAGTAACCTCCCTTTCCTAAGGACATTTTTAACAGAATTCAATCAAGGCGACTTTCTATATCACTTTGTATTCCACACACATGTCACTACACTCCTAGCCTTTTGTAGGCTTTGGATCGTTTCTAAAAAGCGACTCTCTCTATCACATTGTATTCCACACACATGTCACTACACTCCTACCCTTTTGTAGGCTTTGGATCATTCCCATTTCACATACTTGCCACTACACTCCTAGCCTTTGGCAAGCTCTAGATCGTTTCTAAAAAGCGACTCTCTATATATCATTTCGTATTTCACACACATGCCACTACACTCCTAGCCTTTGGCAAGCTCTGGATTGTTTCTAAAAAGCGACTCTCTATATCATTTCGTATTTCACACACATGCCACTTCACTCCTGCCCTTTTGCAAGCTTTTGGATCGTTTCTAAAAAGCGACTCTCTATATCATTTCGTATTTCACACACATGCCACTTCACTCCTATGTCATCTCAACTGCGATGAGCTTAAAACAGGCACATACAAAGCATGTTCAATTAACATAGTAGAAGACTTTTTTAGCACTAATATTTTCAAGAAGGTCTAGAAAAACTTTGGTCTTATCCAAAAGACAAGTCATGTCATACTGATAAATGAAGCGAAAAGTAATGGTCTTTTATCTTATATATAATAAACTAAACAGTCAAAATTTATAAAGCGCTATTTACAGGTAACCAAATATTTAGTTTTTCTGATATCTCAGTTATATAATCAATGGTTAATCGCCATATTACAGGCAGCTCCAATAGCGGCAACACTACATAATGACAAAGAGACGTCAATCACTTTATGATCTTTTAGGGGTTATTTTGCAATAATCTTAATACCTGATTCAAAAAGACCCCAAAAAGGGCTTATGGCATGTATATCATGGTATAATATTTTACAATAAAGGAGTTATTTGTAGTAGTGAAGAAGAAGCGACATTCTTTTCAAAGAAAGATGAAGCTATAGAAAGGTTAATTACAGAACCTAAAAAAATAAAGAGGCTGCTTTTTCTCACACAGTTTTTAAAGCAATACAAACATGCCAAAGAAAAATAAAGCCGAACCAGGTCACCACCTTTTTTTATAAGCTCTGGCTGGCCTATCTTTAAAAAGGTAGGTCATTCCTTTTTTTATGCTGTCCTCTTACCGCTCTATCTTGCTTTTAACAAAAGCTCAGACTCATTCCTCGCCAAGGACAGGCGCCACATAGAACAGAATAGGATAAAATATCGAAAATTTATAAAACAGCGAATAGAACTTTTTCTGTTCTATTTTATATAGATGCAGATATAGCGCCTTTAGGTCTATATCGTCAGCATTTATGTAACAGCCGTTTTACGACCTACGTTTAGTATAAATGATACCCCATAATTCCCTCAGCCGCATCGTCTCGCAGCTTTCAACAATTCATCCTCAGGATAAATTATTTAAACTCGTGTAAAATATCCCTAGAATATATCGTCTGGGTCATTAAACTTTATGGTTTAGTCTAACTTGAAGATTCTGCTGTATGTCTTATAATTAGCCGTGGCGCCTGTACTGAGCTTTTCGTCGAAGTATAAAATATCCGCTACCAACCGCTTTATTGTTTGCTTAAAACAAAATTGCTAATGCAATTATTTTTAATCCACAATTTGCAGCGGCTTACCAACACTTTTTAATTTTTTTTTTGCAAACGCTCTAAAAATTTTATTATTGGTAGTTCACTTACATACAAAAAATGCTATTTGCCTTAAACAAAGCCTTTTTTCGCATTTTTCTATACTGCGTTCACGAATTTAATTATTCATTCATTTTGCCTTGATGCAAAACGAACCAAAAAATCAAGAAAGAAATATGCTTCAACGCTCTCTGTACAAATGCAAGTACTACTATTAAAGTAGTCAGTTTATCAACTGAAACGTAAACGCCTTTAATGTATTACTAAGCATTTGTCCATTCACAGCCCACGCTTGCCCGCATTTCTTTCGTGCCAACGCTCTTCTCCTACCTTTGAAATTATTATGTTAAATAGAAACTTATAGTTGACCAACTATATTGTTTAAAGCAAACTTGCTAAATTCAGGAATTCCCTTTACAAATACTTTGATTTCCCAATTGGATAAATAACTGAAACGTTCACTTTGGTTATTATCAAAAAAAATGTAATCATCTGGCTTCGCCAGTTGATTTGATGGTATTAGATATAACACAGGCTCCATTTCTTTCATAAACAAAACTAATGCAACCCAAAGATTGTCTTTAGGTTCTCCTAATACTGATTTTGAGATTTTAATGCTTCTATCCTTTTCTAAATTGATAGTTTGTAAATACAATTCGTGATAATTACCAGTATCAGTCTTGATTATAAACTCTACTCCCTCTCTCCCACTTTCATTTTGAAATACTTCTAACCGAGCTTTCATTAATTCAAGCTTAGTGAAGTGTTGGGCGTATTGAGTTAGTTTATTCATATTAAGTCTTCCTTAAAATGTTCAAAAATCATAACCATTGCTAACGTATCCACTCGCAATACTTCAATATTGCATTCGTGCCAATTCTTCTACTTGAAATCCTCCTTGTGCCAAGGCTTCTTAAAAAAGGGTCGGATGCCTTAGAGTTAGCATACTCTTTTTTGCGTGTATAGTAAAGTTTGTTCGGACATTCAAGTCCTAGTTTAAATCGTGATTTGGTAAGTAGTTTCATAATTTATTAATCGTATAAATTTTTCACATACTTATTTATATAACTAGTAAGACCTGACCCTTTAGTAGCAAGTGTTTTCATGTTTTCTACATGACTTTTTCCTGCTTTTTTGTAACTATAAGTGTATGGTTTAGAACTATCAAATTTTACTTCTATTGAAGTATCTTCGATTTGATAATAGTGTACTCTTGAATCTCTGCCTAAATTTTTATATCTCTCTATAGGTATTAGCATTCAATTAAATAACACGTCGTTTTTTTAATTCCCAAAAACACTTTTCTGTAGCATCTATATCCGCAAAAGCATCGTGAGCACCTTCAAAGTCTTTACCAAAAAGTTTGATATGAAGTTCCGATAGCGTTGGCCATTTATATCCATAATTTCCAGGTATTTGGCAATAATTTGTAGAAGACTTCATCGTGCATATTTTCGTAGTATATTCAAAATTGCTGATCACACCTTTGCGTAATAACTCTGCCCCTAAAATCATCTTGTCAAAATTTATATTATGCGCAACTATACAATTAGATCTTTCAATAAGGCCGTTAAATTTCTGAAGCAATGTGTTTAAATCGACTCCTTCAGACATCGCTTTTTCTGTTGTAATCCCATGAATTTTGGAGGCTTCATTTGGTATAGTGAAATTTTCAGGTTTTATAATAAAATTACCTATGTCAATACGATGACCTTCGTCCGACAATATCCAGCCTATTTGTATCATACGAGGCCAATTATTTAAATCACTTACGGGTGCTTTCCAATTTTTTGGAAGACCTGTTGTTTCTGTATCGAAAAATAAATGCATAACTATATAACTAAGATTAAATGTTCTTTCTTTATTATTTTAATAGTTTTATGACTCCTCTTCAACATCAATAGACGTACCTAAATTTGGTTCTTTTATTCGTTTTTATCCTCATCAGCACTAGGTAATTCCAACGCTTTTACAGATTGTATCGCATTTCCTGCAATTCCCTTAATAGAACCATACATATCAATAGTATTAGTGGTCACTTTATCAATCTGTTTATCTCTTTGTTTCCAAATGCGTTGCATAGAACGCTTTTCGCTTTCTAAATCTGATTTCATTTATGTACACTATTAGAAGATATTTTAATTTCCAATTTGATAAATTAATCATTAAACTTACTTCGTTCTCTATAAATATTACTATCGGGCTCTGATAATTCTTTTGAAGGAATTAAATAAAAACCTTTCGGTTCTTTATTTATTATTAATTGTTTTATTCAGTTTTATCCGAAAGCCCATCAAATTTTGCTTTCATTGTAGGATTTCCATGGGTTAATTTTTTAATAGTTAATTCATCTGCCTTATTATTAGCCAATCTCAAGTTGTTTTCCGAAGATAACAAAGCTTCTTTGGTTTTATTCAAATGACTAATAGTCTTATCTATTTCCTCAATAGCTGTAGTAAATTTTCGACTAGCTAAATCATAATTGTATGCAAACCCTTTTCTAAATGCATCAACCTTTTCTTCAAAATTGGTAATATCAATATTTTGATTTCTCATTAAATTCAGTTCTGCTTTGTATTTCAAGGAATTCATTGCAGCATTACGAAGAAGTGTAATAATTGGTATAAAAAATTGAGGTCGTACTACATACATTTTTTCAAATCTATAAGAAACATCAACTATTCCAGTATTATAGAACTCATTTTCCGATTCTAAAAGTGAAACTAAAACTGCATATTCACAGTTTTTTCCTTTGCGGTCTTTATCAAGTTTCGCAAAGAAATCCTCGTTTCTTTTTTTTGTAGTAGTTTCATCATTTTCATTTTTCATCTCAAACATAATTGAAATAATTTCATTTCCTGAACCATCAGTCTCTTTATATATAAAATCGCCTTTATTTCCGCCACTTGAGTCGTTATCTTTCTCAAAATAAGCGTTTTGAAAAGCTGTTGCTCGCAGTTTATTGAATTCAGTTTCACAATGTTGCTCCAAAGTCTCACCAACCATTTTTGTAGAAAGTTTCTGTTTATAATCTTTCAAACGAGCAATTTCATCGTCTTTCATTTTGATGGTTTCATCTTTGACAACAAGTTTATTAGTAAACTGTTCCTTAATCGACTTTTCAAGTAATTGTGTTTCAGTTTCTTTAATTTTCAAATCATTGACAAGATTGTCACGTTCTTTTTCTATTACTTTAATAGCTTCAGAAACATCTAACTTTTTCTGAAGTTCTGCACTTTGAATTTGAGATTTCATTTCAGCGATTTCCGTTTCTTTTTTTGCTAGTTTTTCAGCAAGTTCAGTATCGCTTTTTGCCTTTAATTCGGTTAGTTCGTTGTCCTTTTTTGTCAGTTCTTCTTGCAATGAATTTTTTAAGTGGGCTTTAGCAAGCTCAACCGCACTTTCTTTTTCCTTATCTGCAAGAGCAAGTCGGTTATTTAGTTCTTCCTCAAATTGATGGTCACGAACTTGTTTAAGTATATCAGCAAATCCAGCTTCGTCAACTTTGAAAGCTTTTTTGCAATTAGGACATATAATTTCGTTCATATTCTTTTTTTTATCTTCCAACTGATGAGCCAAAATATCTTGAACATCTATTGATGTGCCACACATAATTAAGGCATTTTATTTGATTTGGGTTTCGTTTTTAATAGGTATTAATAATTAACTTATTCTTTCGTACGTGTTAAAAAATTTTTAAGCGATTCTCGCAAGGCGTTCCGCAAGAGTAAAAAATTTAAGAAATCGAGTTTTACGAGATTCACGAATTCATTTGAAGTTTCTGCAAATAATTAAATAAGTGAGTAAAAATAAATTTCTATACACGTGTTAACTATAGAACTTCAATTAATCTTTTTTTCTATTGTATTATTAGGTATTTTAAAAATTGATACTCAATCAATTCTTTAAAATAGTGTCTTGAAACACTATTTAGCGATGGCTAAATACATAAAACAAAAATCCAAGACTGCATACGAACAAACGCTAAGAAAAGGTTTGGGAGACCTTTTTAGTGAAGCAGCAGCTGGCGCGTTAGCCAAAACAATTACGGCTCATTCCCTATATTTTAGACTATTTAGCTAAAAATGTACAGTGTACATTTTTAGCTAAATACAATTTGAAACGAACATTTAGTAAATTGTTGTATCCAATTACAATCATCCACTAAATAATTTGTATTTGTATAACCTAAAATATACACGCTCTTTTCTCCTATTGTTTTGCCAAAGTTTTCTGAGGCTAAGTTTAACATCGAGATTCTATTTTATATAATAATATTATTCTTGTTTTATTCTATTTCTAAATTCTTCACCAGCACATAATTTATAATCAACAACTTCCTTAATATAAGCCTTGACAGTACTCCAGTCAATGGTAGATAACTTATTGATTTTTGGAATGTTAACTGTAA
Organism: Psychroflexus sp. MES1-P1E; assembly: GCF_002836055.1. Taxonomy (GTDB): domain Bacteria; phylum Bacteroidota; class Bacteroidia; order Flavobacteriales; family Flavobacteriaceae; genus Psychroflexus. The sequence goes on along the minus strand of NZ_PJBS01000105.1, from coordinate 993 downwards.
ATGTGTTATTCTCTTGATTTGGTTTAGAAACGCTACTCAATAATATCCAATATCCTTCTTTTTCTTCCTCGCAGTATTTCACGAGCATAATTACATGCAATCTAGATACTAAATAGTTATAAGTACTTAATTTTAAAGTTGCTTTTTCAAAATCACATACAATCGAATTTTCAGATGCTTTAAGTTGAATTTCAAAATCGTAAGCTGGATGTTTCCCTTCAAAGATATTTACGATTAAATCAACTCCATAGTCATCATCGGGAACTGTTGTAGTCCAATTTTCTGGTATATTATTTCTAAAAAATAATAGAGATTTACTTTCTAATATTCTATTCCTGTCTCTTATTGGTAAATTCATATTTCTTCATTTAAATCATCACCTTCTGGCAATTCTAAAGCTTTAACGGATTGTATTGCATTACCAGCTATGCCCTTAATTGAGCCATACATATCTATTGTATTGGTTACGACTTTTTCAATTTGCTTTTCTCTTTGTTTCCAAATTCTTTGCATTGACCGTTTTTCGCTATCTAAATCTAATTTCATTTATTTACACTATTAGAAGATATTTTAATCTCTCAATTCAGTAAACTTGGCATTAAACTCACTTCGTTTTTATAAAGATGTTATCAGACTGTGATAAATGTTTGGATGGAATTAAATAAACAACCTTTGGTGCTGCATCTATTATTAAAACTAAAACAACAAACAGTTTATCTCTTAATTCTCCTAAATCTTGTTTTGCTATTTTGAGACTTCGTTGTGTAGTATCTAAATTTATGGATTGTACATATAATTGATTGTCTTCAATTTTAAAATCAACTCCTCCCCTCCCATTGGTTTTAATCTCTAATTTTATTCCAATATTTTTTAGTTCTGATTTAAGGAAATTTTTTACTGTCACGAACTAATTTTTTTTACTTTATTACTTATAAGGATGCTTTTAATCTAGATTAAAAGCAAAACTTCCTGATATATAATTTTTATCAATAC
>NZ_PJBS01000104.1 GCF_002836055.1 Psychroflexus sp. MES1-P1E | reverse complement strand
TAAAACAGAAACTTTAATCCATTGGGTTTTGAAAGGTGAGACCTTGAATAATAAAATATTGTGTTAGTTAAACTAAATTTTTAATACTTATGGCTTAAAACCACATGAACATGTGATTGACTCCTAATGGAATGTTAAATACTTTGCAGTTGTTTAATAATCAAAACAATTATTAATTAAAAATTAAATCATGAAACAGTTATTTATTATTTTATTGGTGTTACCGCTAATGGCGATGTCACAAACTTTTGAAAAGAGAATGTTATCCATGACCGAATTTACGGTCAAACAGGGACACACTGCTCAATTTATGGAGGGCGTTAAAAAATGGAAAGAGTGTTACAACGAAAATGAAGGAACTAATTCTTGGAACTTTTGGTCAAGAGTCCAAGGCGAGAATAACGTGTACGGGGTAACTGGTTACATGCCAAACTGGGCTGATATGGACAAAGAGGATATGGCTGGTAAGTCCTGTAGAATGATAGCAATGACCTTTATAGTGCCTCACGTTGAAAAATCGCATTATGCTATTTCTAAAACTTTACCAGATTGGAGTAAAAAAACCTTAAGTACAGATAGTAAGCTGGTTTGGGTCACTTATTTTAAAGTTAAAAATGGAGCTTTATTTTCTGAGATCATAAAAGAGGTAACAGCGACTATTGCTGCAGAAGAAGGCGAGCCTAGAGGGTACTGGTACTCTTTTATGGGTGGAGGTGAAGATGATCCTGATTATATGGTAACTGATTTGTTTAGTAGTTATGCAGCCATAGATGAAGATGATAAAAAAGATGCCCCCTTTGCCTTATACAAAAAAGTCCACGGCGATAAAAAAGCCAATCAAATGATGGATAAATGGAGGATGGCTCTAGGTAGCTCTTGGTCTTATATCTGGGAACTCAATGAAGAGTTGTCTAACTAATCTTTATGAATATTTTTAATTAGCTAAAGCTGGGTCAAGATTTTTTAATTCTTATCCAGCTTTTTTTGTTTAGTGGTTTCATTATGAATAAGAAAAAAGCATCTAGCTTAAGAAAAAAAGACTTTATCCTAACCAAAAATCCTGTTTTAAGGTATTTAGGCTTTTCGGGTTTATATTTTGCCCAAGGTATAACTGACGGAGTTACATTTTTTACCATACCCGCTTGGTTAGCCATGAACGATAAATCGCCTTTGGAAATTGCAAGTTTTGTAGCTGTAATAGGTATTCCATGGAGTTTTAAAATTATAATCGCTCCTTTGATTGATAGATATACTTTTTCAGCAATGGGAAGAAAACGACCATGGATCATATTCGGACAACTGGGCTTAATTATTAGCTTTTTATCTATAGGGTCTATTGATGACCCACTAAATAATATGACCGGACTTATGATATCTGGGTTCTTCATCAGCTAGTCTTCCTATCATTATTATACCTCTACTACGCATTATAAACTTTAAGAAAAACGAAGCTTCAATACTCAAATTTAAAACCAATTAAAACTAAAACACCATGAAAAATTGTTTATTACTTGCACTTTCAATAGTGCTCTTAGCTAGTTGTAACGATAAACGCTACACACAACAATCACCTGAAATCGAAACTTACAAAAAGGTAATTAATGCCTATCAAAACCAAGATTGGGAGAATTTTTCCACACATTATGCAGATACGGTGATGATTTATAATAATACCACAAAAGATAAAGGACAAACACTTACTCAACTTATCGAAAATAATAAACAAGATGCGTCTATGTTTTCGTCTTGGACTTATCTAGATAAAGATTCTGAATACGAAATGGTAGTGACCGACAAAGGTGAAACTTGGGTGAACTTTTGGGGTTTATGGCAAGCTAAACTTAAAATCACCGGACAAACCTACGATATCCCAGCACATATGACGGTTCAATTTGTGGACGGAAAAATTGTCAAGGAACACGGCTATTGGGATGTTTCAGAGTTGGTTATGAATCCTTTTAATGTTGAAGTTATTGACAATTTGTACAAGGCTTTTGCAAAAGGTGAAATTCCAAAAGTTCTTGAACTGATGGATCCTAAAGTTGTTTGGAATGAAGCAGAAAGTAATGCCTATGCAGACGGCAACCCATACATTGGTCCAGAAGCTGTTCTTAACGGTGTGTTTGCGAGAATTGGTGCAGAACACGAATATTTCAAACTTGAAGATGTTAAACTAAACAATATGTTTGACAACAAAGTCTTAGCTACCCTTCGTTACGATGCTATGTATAAAAATGGTAAAGCTTACAATGCTCAAGTAGCACACCTATGGACATTAGAAGATGGGAAGATTACAAACTTTCAGCAATTTACAGACACAAAAAAACTGGCTGACGCCTCAGCTAACTAAATTTTAAAAATATGAAAACAGTAGGAATTATTGGTGGTTCTGGTTTTATAGGAAGCCATACCACAAATAAATTTTTAGAAGAAGGTTTTAAGGTCAAAGTATCTTCTACAGACATTCACAAAGTTGAAAAATTCAGCCATCTAAAACAATTAAAAAATTCAATTAACTTAGAAATACTCCCGCTTAAAGTTGAAAATAAACAACAGCTTCAAGAATTTGTGCAAGGTTGTAAGATCGTCATTTACGGCGGAACACCTTTTCAGTTAGATGTACAAGATCCAAAAACTGAATTATTTGACCCCACAATCAAGGGGACTGAAAACTTCCTTGAAGTGATTAACGAAACACCTACGGTTAAAAAAGTAGTCTTTATAGCTTCTGTTGCCGCTTATAATACTAATTTTCCGTTACCACCAGACGGGAAAACACCTGATGATACCATAGGTGAAAGTGATGAACCCTTTATGAGTGTCGAAAGTCATCCTTACGCGCAAGCAAAATTTATAGCAAACCAAACCGTTGAAAAATTCATAAAAGAACATCCTAATGCTCATTTTGAAATCACAACGGTCTCACCTGTAGGTGTTATGGGAAAATCACTTTCTAACCGAGAAGATTCTGTCTCTTCTGGATTGCAATTTTTATTTAAAAATAAGATTGCACCTAATCCGTTTGTACAAATGTTATTCGATACCGATGCAGAAATGGCACTTGTAGATGTGAAGGATGTTGCTGATGGAATTTATAAGGCATCTGATAAAAAAGGCTTACATGGTAAAAACTATTTGTTAACCAGTGAAAGCTGGAAAGTCTCTGATATTTCCGCAATGTTGAACGGAGAAAAACCAGCTCATCAAGCTAAAATAGTTTACAAGAATGATCTAGCTAAACAGGATTTAGGGATGGACTTTAATCTAGTGGTAATACCACTAACTGAATTTAATAGCTAGAAAAAGTAAATACCATACTCTAATTTATGATCAGTTTCTTTATTATTATTTATCTGTTAGTGACTTTGGGCATTGGCTTTTGGGCTTCCAAAAAAATCAAAACATCTGGCGATTTTACGTTAGCTGGAAAAAGCTTGTCCACGCCCTTGGTGGCTGTAACGTTATTTGCCACTTGGTTTGGTAGTGGGTCTGTCATGGGGAATTCTGCTTATTTTATAAGAGATGGGTTTTCGGCTTACGCCACACTGATACTTACCATTGCAGTGTGCTTAATTATTGTTGCTTTTTTATTCTCAAATAAGTTATATAAGTTAAATATCGTTACCGTAAATGATTTCTTTAAAATCAGGTATAATAAAGCCATAGAAACGACTTCATCTGTTATTATGGTGTTTAGCTATCCACATTGGATTGCGGCACAGTTTATTGCCTTAGCGTATTTGTTTAATTCTATTTTAGGTGTTCCTATTGATTATGGTATTTTTCTTGGTGCTGGAATCGTTGTGTTTTACACCTATATTGGTGGGATGTGGGCGGTAGCTTATACTGACATGGTACAAAGCATCATGATTCTTCTCGGTTTAATCATACTTTTAGTTGAAATATTAAACCAAACTGATGGTCTTACACCCATTTTTGCCAATCAACCCGCTGAATTTTTTAGTTTCTATCCCAAAAATGCTGGTGTAGAAGAGTGGTCAAGATATATTGCGCTGATACTCGCTTTTACAGCAGGAGCGATCCCTGTTCAGGAAATCTATCAACGGGTGTTTTCTGCGAAAAGTCAAAGAGCTGCACGCAATGGATTACTTCTCGGCGGGCTTTTACTCACAGTTGTCTCTACAGTTCCACTTATTATTGGATTAGGAGGCGTTTATTTAGACCCTACTTTAATAGACGAGGGCGATTATCAAAACGTTATACCGGCTTTGGTTAATTCTATGATGGGTGTTCCCGTTCAAATTTTGTTTTACGGGGCATTAATTTCGGCGATTTTAAGTACTTGTAGCGGTGCTATGCTTGCTCCCGCATCTGTAATTGGGGAAAACCTCATCAAACCTAATGCACCAGGAATTACAGACAGTCGTTTACTGCTATTTACACGTTTTAGTGTCATAATCGTCGCCGCGTTCTCTTGTTATTTTGCGTTCAGCGATACAGATATTGTTGTGCTTGTAGAGTCTTCGCTGGCTTTAATTTTAGTTTGCCTTTTTGCTCCCTTTATGTTTGGGATGTTTTGGAAAAAAGCATCTGTAGGTGGTGCCTGGTCTGCTATGGCTCTTGGTGGTTTAACTTGGTTTACGTGCTTTTTGTTAGACACGACGATCGATGCAACAATCTATGGTTTTATAGCCAGCTGTATAAGCATGGTTTTAGGAAGCCTAGTGTTTAAAAATGATGAAAAGAAAACCAGACCTAACAGATTTTTAAAACCTGTTAGGTCTAAGAAACTAAATCAATACTAAGTTTTAAAATGTTATTGAATAATAAGATGAAAACCTTAAAATTACAAGTCATCGCTTTCCTTTCAATCTTGATGTTTTCAACAATAAGTTGTATTGAAAAAAACGAACAACAAACTGAAGATACTTCATTAGAAAAAGCTGAAACCGCTTTAACTTATAAATCCGAATACTTTCAACTTAAACCAGAAATTGAAGAGGCTTATGGGTATTCCCATGCGGTAAAAATCGGAAACCACATCAAAATTTCTGGTGCGGTAAGTATGAATGATGAAGGCAACCCAAAAGCCGTTGGGGATCTTGCTCAACAGATGAAAAATTGCTATGCCGATTTAGAAAAAATTCTCACTCACTACGGTTACACATTTGACGATGTGGTGAAAGAAGACGTGTTTACTACTGATATGAGTTTGTTTTGGAACACGCTGCCTACCGAACTGAAATTTATAAAAACCATTTCCCAACTGGCTCGTGGTTGGGTGTAAAAGAACTAGCACTACCTGAATTTATGATTGAAATTGAATTGGAAGTGTATAAAGCTGAATAGGGTTTTTAGTCTTATTCTAACTTAAGAAACGTATTTATTAACCTAAATCATAAACACAAATGAAAAAAATAGTCTAGTTCATATAATCTCTGCGCTCTCAGTGCCTCTGCAGTAAAATATTTTCCCAAAAGAAGCAAGGAATCATAAGCATGACACCAATATTCACTAAAAGTTTAATTAACACATTTATGGAACCATTAACAACAAATGAATTAAAACCCACCCAAAACACATCTCGTATCAATGCTTTGGATGTGATTAGAGGTATTGCCTTATTGGGAATTCTACTTATGAATATCAATGGTATGGGTTTGCCTTTTTCATACTCAGACCCTAGCATACTCGGTCATACTGAAGGCTTGAACTACTACGTATGGTTTGCAAACGAGCTATTTTTTGAAGGCACTATGCGAGGTCTGTTTACCATACTCTTTGGTGCAGGAGTCATCCTACTCACCAGTCGACTAATTGACCGTGGAGCTGGCATTTCAACCGCAGATGTATATTACCGTAGAATCGTGTGGTTATTATTCTTTGGTTTAATCAATTCTTGGGTATTTCTATGGGATGGAGACATTTTATATGCCTATGCTTTGTTTGGATTCTTTCTGTTTCCATTTAGAAACTTACGTGTAAAGAGTCTAATGGCAATTGCCGCAATATTAATCAGCTTGGGTGTAGTTTTGGACGTTTATAGTTTTCATACTAACAAAGAAATAAAACAAGAGGCTGAAAAAGCCATTACGCTTAAAGCAAACGGAACTGCAATTGATACTAAAGCTGAACAAAAAATTGCGGAATGGAAAAAATTGACCACTGCTAAAACTTCAGAGGAAATCAAAGAAAATATAGAGGCAATACATAGCGGTTATTTCAAAATTTTTAAAACTAAATCAAACTATATCCAATGGATGCAAACTTGGTTTCAGTACCGCTATGGACTTTGGGATATCTTGAGTTTTATGATGCTAGGCATGGCCTTTTTTAAACTCCGAATACTTCATGGTGAAAAGTCAGTAAAATTCTACCTGTTACTTGCTATTATTGGATATGCTGTTGGTTTAAGCATAAATTACTATGAAGTAAAGATGATTACAGAAAGTAATTACGATCCATTAACCATTTACGAAGCTCATCAAACCTACAATATTGGTCGATTGTTTGTCACACTTGGACACGTTGGATTATTTATGCTGTTTATCAAATCTGGTATTCTTAGTTTTCTTCAAAGAAGCTTGGCTGCTGTAGGAAGGATGGCGCTTTCTAATTATTTAATGCACAGCATTATCACCTCAATATTCTTTCTTGGCTTTGGTCATTATGGATTATTGGAACGTTATGAACTATATTACGTGGTCTTTAGCATTTGGATATTTCAATTAATTACCAGTCCCATCTGGTTAAAATATTTCCAATTTGGTCCATTTGAATGGCTTTGGCGCTCTTTGACTTATGGTAAAAAACAAATTTTTAAAAAATGATAATACCTATTTTAGTTATACTAAAAACTTAGTACTTGAGACCTAACAGGTCTTGTGTGTTTAATAATATGTTGTGTACAAATAAAAAATAAAATCTTATAATTATGAATAAATCCTTTTTAACTGTACTAACTACAATTTTCTTATTATGTAGTTGTCAATCAACAGATAAGAATTCAATTTTAGAGAAAAACAAAGAAATTGTTTTGAACTATCACAAAGTTTGGAGTGGAGATAAAATTGACAATTTAGATGATATACTAACAACAGACTTTGTTAATCATTATTTAACGAGTGAAAAATGGACAGGAATACCAGCGGCTAAAAAAGGAATTTCAGATTGGAGAGCAATTTTTCCAAATTGGCACGAAGAGCTAGTGGATGTTATTCAAGAAAAAGACAAAGTTGCAATGCGGTATAAAGCCACAGCAACCCATACCAAAACTTATGAAGGAATTGATTCGACAGGAGCTAAAATTGAAATATACGAGGTTTCTATTTATCGAATAAGTGATGGTAAAATTGCTGAACAATGGTGCTTTCCTGATGACCAAAGTATAATAACACAAATTCTTGCCTTTAAGAAAGAGTAGAAATACTTGTGCACAAAATGTATATAAAAAACAAACAAAATTGTAGTAAAATCAAAGCTTTTGGCTTGTATCAAACTTTGTTTTTAGCTGAAATCTTTGAACTTCAAAATCGGTAACTTTTCATTTATGAACCGATAAACAATATTCTAAAATAATGAAAAACACTAACATCTACACAATTTAATTTAAACCCTTAAACTATGAAAACTAGATTTCTTTTTAACCACTATTATTTTGGTGCTTTTCGGTTGTGTTGAAAAAACTGAAAAATCAGACAAAACAGAAACTACAACAGTAACCGAAAAATCTGGTTACTTCGACTATTCAAACAGTGATGACCAGCTTACTGGTGGCATCAACATGATTCCTATAAAAACTCCAAAAGGAACTTTCAACGTATATACCAAACGCATGGGTAACAATCCAAAAATGCGTGTCCTTCTCCTTCATGGTGGACCAGGTGGAACCCATGAGCAATTTGGTAATTTTGAAGGTTACTTGCCCAACGAAGAAATTGAATACATTTACTATGACCAACTCGATTCCTATTATAGCGACAAGCCCAACGATCCTTCACTTTGGACTATTGAGCATTATGTAGAAGAGGTTGAGCAAGTCCGAAAAGCTTTAGGCCTGAATAAAGATAACTTTTACTTACTTGGCCAATCTTGGGGTGGTATTCTTGCTATGGAATATGCCTTAAAATATCAAGATAATTTAAAAGGGCTTATCGTTTCTAATATGGTTGCCAGTTTCCCCGAATATAACAAGTATGTTCAAGAAGTGCTCGGTCCTCAATTGCCTGAAGACGTTTTAAAAGAAATTAAAGCATTAGAGGCTGATAAAGATTACTCCAACCCTAGATACGAAGAACTCTTGACGGAGCATTACTACACCGAACATGTTTTGCGTAAACCACTAGAGGAATGGCCAAAATCCATCCACCTCATGTTCGAGCATCTTAATCCAAATATTTACATCTATATGCAAGGTCCAAGTGAATTTGGTATTACCGATGAAGCTACTTTAAGTGATTGGGATATTTCAGAAAGACTAAAAGAAATAAAAGTCCCAACCCTAATGCTAGGTGCAAAACACGATACCATGGACCCGAAATATATGGAATGGATGTCGACTGAAGTTCAAAATGGGAGAAGTGCAACTACTAATGGTAGCCATTGTTCTCAATTTGATGATCCTGAAGTTTTTTTCAACGGAATAATCACATTTATAAAAGATGTAAATGAAGAAAATTTCTAGGTTTAAATCTATATTTATTTAACCAATTAAACCAACCCTTATGAACCTTAAAAAATCTTTTACTCTGGCCATCATATTAGGTATTGCTTTTGTTGCTTCTTGGGAAATCTATTGGCGTTCTCAAGGCTATTTCCCAGATTTAGACGACGATAAATACCTTTGGGCAAAAACACGAGCCAATGTGGACAAGGCAACTGGAGATGATCTAGTCCTTGTAGGGTCTTCCAGAGTACTATTTAACATTCAGCTTGGTCAATGGGAATCATTAACTGGCATCAAGCCCATTCAATTGGCAAATGCAGGCGCTACCCCGTTGCCAGTATTTCATGATATTGTTGAAAATACTAACTTTATAGCAACTGTAATCGTTGGTGTAACACCACCTTTATTTTTTTCAACCACCTTTGAACAAGCCCCACCATGGAGCAGAGCAGCCTCTAATACCAATTTAAATAGTTAATGTTGTTATTATTGTTTATCTTTAAGAATGGCAAAACCTCGTATATTTCCTATAAAAGAAAGTGTAATTGAACTGAAATCACTTCGAAAAAAGCAATCCGCT
>NZ_PJBS01000103.1 GCF_002836055.1 Psychroflexus sp. MES1-P1E | reverse complement strand
TCATTAACTTTTTACACAATAAAACGGAATTTAAGACCATTTTGAGTAAAACTCTTGAATCACATCAAGGTTGGAAACTTTCTGAAAAATCTGATAATTATTTAATAATAGAAACTAAAGAGAATGCTGAAACTTTAGGAAATTCAAGAAATACACTAATTTCTCCAAATATGGGAAACCGAATTTATGTTGGTTTCGAAGATAAGAAGTTCTTTGTAAAAAGTTTGTTTAATTTATCGAATGAACATTTTCTAGTATTGAATAATGGTGAAAGTAAACGAAATGAGAAATTAGTAATAGATTTGATAAAGTCTACTGCCAACACTATATAAACTTAATTGCTGGCTTTTTGCTGACTTGCGAAAGTCCTCTAGGACTTCCTTGGTCGGTAATTATTTACTAAATTGGTTGCCTAAAACATGCAACAAACCATATACAAACTCGTTAAAAGTAAGCCCTAAATATGAATTTAGTCAAATACAATCTTTCAAATTACATACCAGAGCTCATTGACTTTATCGGAGAAGAAAAATTCCCATGGGACGATGTTGAGAAAAAGTATGATCGGAAAATTGACCAAAGAGTTTCTGAGACAAATGGAGATTCAATTGTAATCGAAGCCTCAATCTTTGACCAAATTATATCTATAAAAAAAGGTGATTCTGATTACATTGGAATGATGGACTTTTATAACAAATTATTCTATCAATTAAAATTACTATTAAATCAAGAAGAGAGGAAGTTAATCTTTAATACAATTAAGAATTTACTCATTGCATTCGACTCAAAATATCTAAATTATTTAGGTGAGCTTTCAGTAATCTATCAATTAAAAAAAACTAATAATTTTATTTTGCTAGAAGTTGAAAAAGTTTTGCCAAATGGTAAATCGATTGACTTTGATATGATGATTCAAGATTCGAAAATGAGAGTGTTGATTGAGGTTATGAACATTCAAATAAACCCTAAAAAGGTTGAAAATGATGCAAATAGTATTAGAACCTTCATCAACGGCAGATTAGAAGAAAAAATGACTGATAAAAAAAAGAATTTAATTGACGACTGGAATATTCATTTGGTTCCTATAATTTGGGGAGGACATGAACAACTTGAAATTTACAATGAATACTTCAAAACAAATTCGACTGATTTACCACTATGTTATGTACCATTAGCGTTTTTAACTTATTTTGATCAAAATGGTAATTATTTTCCAAAATTTGGTTCCATAAGTACATTATTTGACTCATAAAATGGCCTACTGCCAACAAAGTATATGAGTCATTGGGCAATAAGTAATTAAATTAAGATTTGTGCTTTTAATAAATATAGAGATAAACCGAAAGTGAAGTGCTTCGAATTCCCGCACTGCACATAGCCAAAACCTTATATGCAAGCTGAAAAATAAACATTATGCAACCATGAAACTAACTGAAAATCAAATAGAAGAAATTGCAGATAATCTAGATTCAGGAATGAGGTGTTTTTATCATCACAAGGCTGGCAAGATTATAACTATTCTCAATTTTGAGAGTTGGGATGGTGCTGATGAAGAATCTTGGGAGGAGGAATCAAAGGAAATTGATAAAAACTGGGATGATTATTTTGAATTTGTTGGACTTGATTCACATGAATCATTTCGGATAATGGCTGACTTTTCAGAGAACATTGATAATATTAAATTACAGGAAAAATTAATTGATGCCCTAAACAAACCAAAACCATTTAGAAACTTTAAATGGCAGATTGATAATTCAGAAAAGTATAGACAGCTGTGGTTCGATTTTAAAAAATTACGCTGTATCCATTGGGTAAAAAAGCAAATTGATTTAAATAAGGACGATTTCAATGAATAATGCAGATTTAGAAAAAGAAGTAAAAAGACTGGTACATTTAAATTCTTATGAAAAAGGACTTGTTTGCACTGTAGATATTCTGTTACAACTTGATTACTTGGCAAAAAAGGACTGTGAAACTGGAGGTTTGGACGAATTGAATATTTAGAGAAAGCATGTAACATAAACTTAAGTAAGCTGACTTTAATTAATAAGTTGATTAGAAAATACTCAATGGATTTAAATTTAGAAAGTTCGTGGACAGGATATAACTGATTTGGTAAAGGGATTAAGCGTGAATTGAGATTTAGCAAATCAGGAAAAAAGAGTATTGAGGACCGCTACGCAACCCATTACGTTGACAAAAAAAGAATTGATGAATTGAAAAAAAACCAGCATGTAACAATGTATAAATTTCAATGTGGTTTTAGACCAGTTTGCAACCCAATTCCCAATGATAGAAGAAATTTGAATAAGACTTTGTAATAAACCTATGCCATTTTGCAGCTTTGATTTTGCTTCATTTGAAGCGTTTATGATTGTTCAATATATATCGGTATTGTAGTCTCGCTTTCTTCAATTCTGTCTTCACAAACAACACCCTTAGGACTCACTAATGCGTCAAGGAACATGTCCTAAGTAAAATAAAAGGGTGCCCCCAGCCCATAAATGACTTACACTCTTTAGATTAATTAACTATGTTTCTATAGTTGAAAAAAAAGCCCATCTGAGCATACATAGCATATCTAATTTATTATTAATTCGAGCTTGTTGTGGAAATTAGTTGTTTAAAACATGCAACAAACCCTACACCAAACATTGTGTAACCTTTACAGAAAACCAGAATAACTTATGACTAAAAATATTCTTCCAAAATTTCTTACGGCTTATTGATTGTTGTATTCATAGTTTTTTTCAGTCCTTTAATCCTTAATCTGATTAAAAGCGAAATAACTCTGAATATGGTTTTGCTAGGTTTATTTTTAATAATAATCTTTGGACTTCTAACTCATATGCTTTTCAAAACGGAGTATACAATTGAAGAAAATAAACTTAAAATTAAGTTTTGATTCTTTACCTACAAACCGATTGAAATTAATGACATAACAAACTCAAATACTATTATTTTTTCTCCAACAGCTTCGTTTGAGCGAATTGAAATTAAATATGAAAAATTTAAAGAGATGATAATTTCGCCAAAAAACAAATTGGAGTTTGCAAAGTATTTGACAAATTTAAACCCAAAAATAACAGGACAGAAACCTAAAAAAAAGTTACACAACAAACACCCTACAAAATATAGTACTGCTTTTAGCTAATTTACAAATCCCAAAGCATCTAGACTCACGGACTTCATATCTGTGATTTATTGACTAACTTTAATATTTAAACCACCAAACTATCCTTTTAAAACAAAGGCATGAAACATTCAGAAAATGAAAATTTTAAACCTTAATGCATCTAAAAGCGAAGTAGGCTTTTTACTTAACCGTAATATTTAAAGATTTAGCTCAATCTAGATGCGATTATTTTATACTAAAAGTTGACTATTTTAGCTTTTTTAAAATCCAAAAAACTATCATGACTAAAACAGAAAGTAAAGAAGCAAACTTCCCCATAGATCGAGGTTTCACAATGCGTGGAATTGAAATTACACGATTAGAGACGTTTATGGATGCCGCCTTTGCTTTTGCAATTACCATGTTGGTTATTTCTGTGGGAACAATACCAGAAAATTATCCCGAATTAATTATTTCATTAAAGGAAATCCCAGCATGTTTATGTAGTTTTTTTATCATCATGATTTTTTGGTTCAGCCATCGGACATGGAGCAGAAGATATGGTTTGGAAGATAAGTACACCATCGTTTTAAGTATTGGTCTAATATTTATTTTACTCGTATTCATGTATCCACTTCGGTTAATTTTCTCCGCTCTTTTTACGGGGTTAAGCAATGGATGGTTAACCTCAACATTTGAAGTTACAAGCACTAGAGAGCTAATTGGATTATATGCTATTTACGGTGCTGGACTTTTTGCAATGGCAGGAATACTGTTTCTTTTATACTTGCGTGCATTTTCGCAAAGAAATCTGCTCAAATTGAATCAATTTGAAATTGATAAAACAAAATCTAAATTCATATTATTGGGAATAGTCTCTTTTACTGGCTTTGTTGCTGCAATTTTAGCGTTAATTTTATCTGAGACCTTGGCCTCATGGTCTGCATTAACGTATCTCGCCATTCCAGTCTCTGCCATTTTTATAAATAGATTTTATAAAAAGAGGCTAATTTTTCCTTTTGTGATGTGAGGTTCAAAGACATTTGATATCCTTTCCTGAGATATTTCGTACATTAAAAATATCTAAAAAACACCGTGATTCATCATGAGTTAGATCTAAGACTTTTTTGATAGTAAAATGGCTTTCTTCCCTTGTCATTTTAACTTTAAAAAGATATGAAATTCATATGTACCAAGTAGAAAAAGCTATTTATGTTGTTATCTGCTTTTGTTTTTAATACGCCTTTTGTAAGAAAACTATTTCAGTCTTTTGGAATTTGTAAAATTTAACATCTCTTAGTTTTTAAAGTTAAATGCCAAAATAGTAGAGTGTTTGGCCTATGAATTTTATATTTATGGAATGATAAAAAATCACTTTTAAAATAAAATTAGATGCTCTGTATACTCAATAAAAGCCTCGATTCATATTTCAACCAAGCTACGGAAGAATATTTTCTAAAGAATTTTGATGAAAATGTTTTTATGCTTTGGCAAAACGACAATACCATTGTAGTAGGAAAGCACCAGAACACTTTAGCAGAAATAAATATAGAGTATGTAAAAGGGAATGGTGTGAGTGTAGTACGCAGGCTTACAGGTGGCGGCGCGGTATATCATGACTTGGGTAACCTCAATTATACCTTTATAATGGGTTATGGTGAGGAAGGCGCTAAAGTAGATTTTAAAAAATACAATCAGCCTATTATAGATGTGCTGTCCCAACTTGGTGTGGAAGCTATCTTTTCTGGTCGGAATGATATCTTAATCGATGGTCAGAAGTTTTCGGGAAATGCAGAGCATATTTACCACCAGAAACAAAGGGTTTTACATCATGGTACTTTATTATACGCCTCGAAAATTCAAGATATATCGGATGCGCTGAACGTAAATCCTTTAAAGTTTGAGGGTAAAGCACGCAAGTCGGTAAAAAGTAGAGTTACCAATATTTCCAATCATTTAAAAGAGGACATCGGCGTTGAAAAGTTTGGCGAACGTGTATTGAAGCATATCACACATTTGTATCCCGATGCAATTCCTTATGAAATCAACGCTTTTGATAAAGCGGCTATTCAAAAACTAGCAGACGAAAAGTACAGCCAGTGGAATTGGAATTATGGCTATTCTCCCAATTACGGTTTAAAGAATGGCATAAAAACTCCAGGAGGTTTTGTTGAGGTTCACTTTAATGTAGAAAAAGGAATAATTACCGATTTAGAAATTTTTGGAGATTTCTTTGTTAATAAAGATCTGCAACCACTAATTAAGGGTTTGATAGGAAGAGAACATCAGAAAGAGAAACTCCTAGTTGTTTTGCAGGATTTGAAAAGTTCTGACTATTTTAATGCTATTTCTGAAGAAGAATTGGTGCAGGCTTTTTTCTAATAATACAACCTAAAGTCGAGTAACTTACAGAGATTATAATGCTTTTGAAACATCGACTCCACGACTTCCGCAAGATCATCATTTTCCTGAAACATACTAAAAAAAACTCTGTCTATAGTAATTGTACTTGAGATTTTGCTAGTGGTAGATCCATAACCCGAGATAGCTCGTGCGCCAGTAACATCTAAAAAATACTGTGACTCCTCATCAGTGAGATCCAATACTTTTTGGTTAGCAAAATGTATGACTTTCCCTGTCATCTTCCCTTCAAAAAGTTCTGCAATCTCTTCAATGCTATAATAATAGTCATTCAACAGAATGTTGTTCGCCTCCCCCGGTATAACGAGGTAAATAATTTCGTAATCTTTAAAGTTATGATCTTCATACAGCAAATAACTCAAGCTCTCCTCCAATCCCTCTATGGTATCACAAGCTTTGTAAATACTCGTAATATCTTGTACTAAAGCAATATCCTCTAAGATTTTTATAACTTCAGTAGTATTGGCAGTCTCTATATCTGGAACGGCTTCAAGACAGTAAATAAATTTTTCAATTTCCATAACAGTATATTTTCAATTCATTTAGAGGAAACGAAACTGTTCATTCTGGCTGTGTTTAACAAGTAACTTATTAAAACATTAAGACTATGGTATTCAATTTTCTGAAATAGGTTAAAAATCAACTACCGAAAAACTATAGTTCTAGTCTCTGAGTCAGAATAAGCAAACTATCCAAGAGGATTTGGTTAAATCCCATTAATGCTTTTGTAGCGCTAAAATTTTCTTCAAGGCGACTAAAATCTGTTTTTACATTATTAAATTTATAATGCCGTATAAATAAATTGAATTATTTTACGACGTAGTTCAGTACAAGTTTTTTGATTTTTTGAAGTTAAAATAATTTGCATAGCCTTAGTTACGGCAATTATTTTTGATAAAAAACAGGCGAAAAAAGGCTGTTCCGAATTCGTTTTGGTAAAACGATTTATTGTGACATTATAGGTTTAATTTGGCAGAAGTACTCCAAGCCTAAACTTATACATAGAAAGTAATACAGAGTTCTCAATACGATTTCAATAGAGTTCTGTCAAATCTCTCAAAATCACTCATTGACTTGCTCGACATTTAAAATAACCGTCAGTCTAAGATATGTTTCGATGCCTTTTTACAACCTGTTGAACATCATTATTTTGTTAACTTTCAAAATCTAATTGTCTGAGAATGTGGGCTGGTTCATACTAATGCAATGTATCCCACCACCACCTAAATTGACGGCAAGGGCATCAATCATTACTATTTTTCGATTGGGAAAAACAGATTGCAATAGTTGTGCAGCCCTTTTATCTTTTACTTTCAAGTCATTTTGCATTCCTTCTCTCCAACAAGTTTGCCCAATTACCACCTTGTCTGTAATTATAAAGTTGAGATAACTAAACGCAGCCATAACCTTTACTGTATCGCCATTTGGAAAAGCACTCCCCTCTTTATAATCGAGTGTTTTGATATAATCATAAACATAATCACCGGGTTTCATTGTCGAAAAAATAGGGCCCGGAAGCGGCATACGAATAATAGTAAATGGGTTATTATCTTGATCAGTCGCTGCGGATAATAGTTGGTAATTTTCCTCCATCCGTTTGTGATTTTCAAAAGCAATTGGATCGTCAAATTCTGTGCTATCTATTTGTGCCAAAAGGATTGTAGACTCATTTACAAAACGAGCAAATTCATCAATATGACCATTTGTAGTAACTACTGTGTAGGCTTTTGTTCCGTCTAAAGTTTCAATAGGCCCAAGGAAAGTGTGGTTGTCTTCCACTAAACCTTGTTTCAGCCAGATGGTTTTTTTAATTCCTAAAAGTCGCTCATATTCAGCTTCCATCTCCTTTTTGGTCATGGTTGGGTTTCTACCCATTTCAACTGATTCTGTGGTCATCAATATCCCTTTTCCATTTACTTCTCTATTTCCACCTTCACTGATCATTGAACTCGAAATCACAGGCAAATTATAGTGTTCAGCTACTCTTACATCATACATTTCTTCTGTTTTAGTCCCGATGTCTAAAGTATCTGAGTACCCCCAAGAATTAAAATTGAAGTCTGCAATGGCTAAGGTATTTTTATTTGTTTCTACGAATGTTGGCCCCATGTCTCTTGTCCAAATTTCTAAAGATGGGATTTCTAGAAATATGATTCTTGGCTGATTCCCAAAGTGGTTTTCCACTGTTTGTTTTGCTTGCTTAAGAAGTTCTTTATCCTTGCACGTTACCACTATGTTTATATCATCGATTAAAGCTTCAATAATAGAAAGAGTGACCTTTTCAACCGATTCTCCTTCTTTATGATTCGTAGAGGGCCATATCAACCAAATCGCTTCTTGGGCTTCAAACTCTGCCGGTTGGTTTACAACAATTAAATTGTCCGTTGTCTTTGGAGAAGAGCATGAAATGAAAAAAAAGGCAATTATAAAGCTGGTTAAAATTGATTTCATACTGTGTATTTTAATGTTCGTTAAGTCAGATGGTTTACAAAGTTAGGGGAGATAGTTTACACTAAATTTTGACTTAGTCCAATTGATACTTGTTTTTCTCTTATTTTCATTTAAAAACCTAAAATACGTTTCTTTAACATACTCTCCATATTTCATTTCTTTGATCTTCAGCACCGACGTATCTTTCCTTAAAATTAGCAGTTAAATATACCCAATAATATGTTTTCCAACGCATGGCTTCATTTTGGCTTACTATCATAGTTCATGGGTAATCCTATTTTGGTGTTTGTAGCCTGACCTATATCGTTCTTCAATTTCTTGGTCAGGCACAAAATGCCCACCGTTCTCCACTCTTATTCTTACTCGCTTTTTTACTGTATCGATAGAATCTAAACATAAGAAAGCAAGTTCTAATCGGTAATCTTATTGTTTAAAAATTGTCGGCCACTAAAGTGGTGTGGAATTAAAATTAGTTTCGCAACAGAAGTTCTCCTTTTGTGCTATTGCAGTTTTAATACTTGTCTGTAAATTTTCAAATGACAAATTATGAACCATTCGCCCACTTAATTCATTGCTAATTGTGAGTTATAAAAATAAAGGAATACCAAGTCGTCATCCTACGGAAATGAATTGTTTGGAAATAAAGCCTTTGAGAATAATGATTTTCCAGGACCGTAACAGCCGGCAACTATTAATAATATGGATTTAGACATTAAACTGAAGTCCAGGAACAGGTTTTTCAGTTAATTGCCCTTTGGTCCGTTTTTCCTCATATAGATGAATTTTTTTACAAACTTTAGGCATTTCCTGTGCAAGACTCTTTTAAGCTCTGATAAATAAATCAGTATATCTTGTTTAAGACCCATAAATATAAATGTAGGAAATTTCGAGTATTCAACTATTTATAACACCTGTAAGTGTAGTTGTTGATAAGGTGATGCTAACAAATGTAAAGAAATATCCTTCACCTTAGCCTGCTTGCCATTACCTTGTTGTGTCTAGTGAGTAAGGGAATTAAAAACATTGAATTTCCGATTAAGCACTTAGTCAAAGCTTTTGCATTTTGTTTTATCTTTTAAACTCAATAAAATATAAATCTGCACAACCCCAAAATGGTTCACACTATTTTCAACTGACTTCTGTCTCAATAAAATATGAGTTGCAAATAATAGATTTTAAGTCTTAATGATTTCTTTCACCTTGATGGTTTTAAAAAAGTTCAATTCAAACCATTCTTTTTCTTTTTCATAATGCTAAATTAAATATAAGTGAAAAGAATACTCTTGTTTAATGGGGTCAAAACAGTTAACAACATTTTTTAAAATACAGCTCCACCATCTGGAAATCACCAAATCCTTAACATTTTAGTGTTACAGAAAAAGCTTTTTTAGGATAGCTTGTTGACATTAGCGATAGGTGTAATACCACTCTATTAATTAAAGTTTACTTGTATGGTCTCATATCAATACAATACAATCGTGTTTATATATATATATATATATACTCCAGCTGT
>NZ_PJBS01000102.1 GCF_002836055.1 Psychroflexus sp. MES1-P1E | reverse complement strand
AGACTAAAACCTTGTTTTCATTTCGAAGTTTAACCATTTTTCTAAAATGATTGAGCACACTATTGGGATCTTTATCCTGTTTAGCAACATTGATGTCTTTATAATCTGGATTTACTTTCTTCCAAGGGGTTGTCGTTGTAAATCCAGCATTTTTTGAATCGTTCCATTGCATTGGTGTCCGTGAGTTTTCTCTAGAATAAAAATTGAGATTTTTCATAAACTCCCCTAAATCTTTACCCTCCTTAACCGCTCTTTTATAATCACCCAGAGCACATACATCAACGTATTCTTCGATACTTGGCATATCTATATTCGCCATGCCCAATTCATCTCCAAAATAGGTATAAGGTGTGCCTCTCATGCTTAATATAAAGGTATTTAGCATTTGAGCTGAAACTGCCCTGTATTCTGGACTTGAGTTTCCAAATCGATTAACTAATCGTGAATTATCATGATTGGAAAGGAAAATAGAAAGCCAGCCTTCCTCGGCAAAAGAAGTATCCCATTTGGTAAATATGGCTTTAAAGTCAGTTAATTTAAGTTGGTCTGAACCTACATAATCAAAATGATAGGCCATTTGGAGTTCGTTGCGATCTCTATCTACAATATCATGTGCGTCTTGCAATGTGGTTCCTGCTCCTTCTGCTACAGCAAAAATATCATATTTACTAATAACTTCATTGTACATTTCGTTGAGGTAACCATGTAAAGGGGGATTCATTCCATACCATTTGTCGTACTCTTCTTCGTGTCCTTTTGGCCATTCTGGGAAGTTAGTGTCTTTACTTGCATATTGAAAAGCATCCATTCTAAACCCATCAACTCCCTTTTCTGCCCAAAATTTCATAATGTCATACACTTCATAACGGACTTTAGAGTTTTCCCAATTTAAATCAGGTTGTGCTGCTGCGAAATAATGTAAATAATAGGCGTTGGTCTGCTCATCGTATGTCCAAGCTCCTTCTGGATCAAATAAACTGTGACGAAATGGTGGCTCTCCCTTTTCTGCTGGCCACCAATGGTAATAATCTCTATAAGGATTATCTCTTGAACTTCGAGATTGTTTAAACCAGTCGTGCTCATTGCTACTGTGGTTGACTACAACATCCAAGACAAGTTTAATTCCTCGCTTGTGCATACCCTCCAGCATATTCTGGAAATCTTCCATGCTACCATACCTTGGTTGGATCGCTCTATAATCGCTTACATCATACCCATTATCTACCATTGGAGACTCAAAAAAAGGATTCATCCATACCATGGTAATACCCAAGCTTTCTAAATAATCCAATTTTTCGATGACACCTTTGAAATCACCAAAACCATCGCCATCAGAATCTTTGAAACTCTGAGGATATATTTGGTATAAAACCCCTTCCTTCCACCAAGCTCTAGAAATGTCAATTGAATTTTTTACCTTGTTTTCTTTTTTCATCTCTTGCTAATTTTTACACGCTACAATGCAGACTGATGCTGCAATAAATAAGATTAATTTTTTCAAAACTATTTCAATTTAACTGGCATAAAAATTTCTGCTTTCCAACTTAATTCATTCCCACCATAATTGGGGTTGTTATAAAAAAATTCTACAGGTGTTTTATGTATTTCCATTTCTTGTTGTTTTGCCTCTTCTAGCAAAGCATACCAAGCTCTATCTGAAGTTATATAATTTCCATTATAAATAGCCTTAATGGCCTTTACACCATTATACTGCTTGTATTTTAGATTCTTATGTTCTGGTAAAGAGTCACTTTTGATAATAGGAAAACAAAAATTGTAAGCGATACTGTCATTTTCGATATTCCAGTTGGTCACTTCAATAAAAGGAGTGCCATTTATTTTTATACCTTCATTAGCTAAAATTGAACTTAAAAATGAATAATTCCGCATCATTCCTTTTGCTTTATTCCTCTGTAAGTCTTTTATAGAAACATAAGCGCAGTAGGTGGATGGCGTCGTGCTTTCTCCAACAACCGATACTTTAATTTCTTTCAGATGGGCATTTAATCTGTCCATAAAATCAGTGATTGTCTTTCGTGTAACTTTTTCAAAATCTGTATTAAAAAACAGGATAGACACTTTATTTTGAAAGCTGTTTTCTTTAGTGCTTACATAAACTTTCACTTTAGAAACAGAATCGTTTACAGAGCTTATTCGCCAATTATAAAGATATACAGTGTCATTTATATTGATTTTCTGGATTAGACTATTTAAGTTTTCTTGCTGAACGGTATTTGAACCCTCTAAACCTAAATTCCATTGTTTTAAGGATTGATTGATAGTACCAGCAGTCGTATTCACTTTAAAAGTGACTAAATAATCATAAGGTTTTAAAAATAGATACCAGATTAAAAATCCTGCTATCAAGAGACCCCCTATTACAACTATTTTCTTCGCAATTTTACTCATGGGCCATTATAAGGTTTTCAGTTACCAATTTTCCTATCTTTTTACCTTGGTCTAAACCAATTTCTACAGAAGATCTAAAATGTATACCACCATACATCCTGCTTATGGTAGCTTCATCTGCTGCAGCTTCAAAGGAAGCGAAAGACCGTATTGGTAATCCAAAAGTAAGCTCTGTATCGTCATCAAAATAAAAATTATTTCCAAAAATTGAAGTTAAAACGGTAGATGCAGCACCAGAGGCTACAGAATGTCCACTGGTATATTCTGGAAAAGGAGGTGTTTGTAAAATAGGCTTCCATTCATCATCAAAATACGTCTTGATTAGTGTTTCTGGCCTTACTAAATTAGACCTGTATTTTTCATCCCAACAACTGATAAACGCATCAGCAATAGCGATAGATGTTTTGGTATAAGCAAAAATAGTTTTGTTAAAATCTGCGCCACTTTTTTTAGATGCGATCTTTGTGATTCCTATCCAATGCGCACCAGGTGTTATTTTTTTAACGGCGAACATTAAGTGCCCTCTAGTTACAGTAACGTAAGGATTGCAATCCCAAAATTGTGCAATGGCTATTTCTTCTGATTGATCTCCTTTTTGGGATATTCTATTGCTAATATCATAAACTTCCTTTAGTTCTTTATAAAATATAGAACTTTTATCCATAGAAAATTCGGGTGGAGGGATAGGTTTAAATTGGGCAGCAGAATCTAAGACAAAAGGACGCATTTTATCCCAATGAGGTTCTAAGCCGTCCATATAAGAGGGTGGAGTGGGCTGCCATCTAGATTCATTTTCAGAATTTACCCTAAACTTAGACATCGTCCTAGTTTGAGCGTAATTATCAGCTCCCATCCAACTTGTAATAAATGTAGAGACTGCTAAGCCGTATTCCTTAGAATCTTTAAATTCTCTTGGGTTTTTAGCTTCCCATACGCTGTATAAACTATCTCTGTGCTTTTCGATTTTGTCTTCAGAGAAAATTAATTGCTTGCTTAAATTTATGTGCGCAATGAGTGCTGCAAGTGGATAGTTTACTAATTTTTGTGGATCTGCTTTTGGAATCTCTTTTAAATGTTTTATCTGTTTTTTTAAAGAGTGGTAAAGTGTGTCTTTTTGTGCTATAATTTCGTAAGCAGCAATATTTGGATATACAAAAACCCTACTTGCCACAGGAGGCGAAAAGATATCATGAACCATCACTTCCATTACCTTATCTACAGATGTATGAAAATCTTTAGTGGTGACTATGATAGGTTCTGATGTCTCCTTACAAGAGGACACAAAAAATAAAATCATAAGTAACACTAAAGAGGATTTACACGTCTTTTTTACCATCTTCTATTTTATTAATTTATATACTTGCGCACTATTATTATTACTGGTTGTTAATAAATATGATGCTCCTTTTAAAGTGATAATATTTAAATCTTTAATCGCTTTTTGACTGAAATCTAACCCAATAGTGTTCCCTAAATCAATGTGAGTTTCGTTATAAATTAATGCGCCGGGAAATGAATCAAATCTTCCGTGAAATGGAATGATGCCGAAATAATTTCCAGCGGCTAATACCTCTTGATTTTCATCTCCATTAAAATCATATTTTAAAAAGGTTGAAATAGGCGAAACTTGTAATTCATTTTTAAAGGGTATAAACTCAAAAATATTATTTTCATTTTTTAAATATCCAGAGGCCAAGGTATGTACCTCTAAAACGATCGCATTTTGTAAAACAGATTTCTCAAAAATATCTTCAATCGGTTTTCCTGCAAAACTTTTATAGGTTGTAAATTTCTTTTTTAAACTGACGATCTGACTCGCTAATTCGTTCAACCCTAATACCGGGTAATAATCACCGTTTTTATAGTTGCATACAATAGTTTCTGTACTTCCATTTCCATCAAAATCTGCGTAATACATTTTTAATGGATAGTCTTTGGATGCTTTAAATTTAGTATTTGTTCCCCAGTTTCCCAGCAGATAATCTGTATCGCCGTCTTTATCGATATCAAAAGGGATAATTTGTTGCCACAGTCCATTTAATTTAGAATCTGTGAGTTTTTCTTCGATGAAACTACCATTGGTGTTTTTAAAAAATTTAGGCGACATCCATTCTCCTACAAGAATTAAGTCTGTAAAACCATCTGCATCATAATCTTCCCAAATGGCATCTGTAATCATCCCTATATTTTGGAACGGTTGATTTCTTAAAATTGAAAACTTACCGCTCTCATTTTTTAAAATATATGAATTAGGAATTTTACCAAAGTCGTTAGAAACAACATTGTTTCCAATAAAAACATCTAAATCTCCATCACTATCATAATCATTTTCTTTTATAACTGATGCATTTTCAAAGTATTTTGGAAGTTCTTGTTTTATAAAACCAGTATCAATTTGAGTGTAATAGGTGTCTAATAAAGGAGTGCTTTTATTATAAAAATCTGCGCCTCCTGTACCAATAATCAAGTCATTTTTTGCATCGTTATCAAAATCTGCAATAAGCGCAACAACGTCCTCATTTCTGTTATCTTTGGCAAGGGCTTTTATTTCTCTTTCTACAAACATACTATCTGTTTGCATAAAAATCCTTGACGATTCAAATTTGGAACCACCAAAATACACGTCTTTTTTCCCGTCGTTATTCAAATCTCCTATAGCAGTCGCTGGCCCTCGATCCGATACTTGGTAAGGAATTAATTTTTGTCGATTAAAATCTATGTAATTATCTTCTTCATGTGTAAAATTGATACCTAAATTGTCATCTACTTTTTTAAACAATGCTCTTGTTTTTGAGACTAAAGAGGTGTACTTAAAAGGCTTTGTATCTTCTGGACTAACCACTAATCTTTGATTTAAGGCTATATCATTTATAACTTGCTCAGTTTTATTAGGCCAAATAATTTTTAAAGAATCTATTTTTGAAATATCACCAAAACCAAAATGGACCATCGGTTCGGACGAGGCTTGGAAACCTCTTACAGTGTATAATTCTTTGTATTGTAAGGTTCCTTGATAATAGGCATAAACTTTAGTGCCAATACCAAACGTATTAGGTTTAGGATATTTGAATTCTAGCTGAAGATAACTTGCGTTTTCATCAGTTTGATTTACATATACGGATACCTCTTCATTAATGTTATTTGCCACCAAATCCATATCGCCATCATTGTCTAAATCTCCTATAGCTATAGCACCTGAAATTCCTTTTTCATCGTCTAACCAAGTACTAGATTTATCTTCAAAAGTTAGATTTTTACTTCCTTTAAAAATATAATTTTGTGCTTTTCCAGAGGGCATCATTTGCAATGCTTTTTGATCTACTAATTTTGTATTGTTTATTTTTTTCTGAATTTGATCACTAGAAACAAAGTTGATATAATCCAAATCGTTGGGTCGCTTCGGAATCCCGTTAGAGATAAAGAGATCTTGTTCTCCATCTTGATTATAATCTGCAAATAAACCACTCCAGCTCCAATCTGTAGCTGCGATACCGCTTAGTAACGCAGTTTCTAAATATCCTGAATTCTGTTGATTTATATAGAGCATGTTTCTACTATACTGATAATGATATCCATATTTCTCGATCTTCATTTTTTGAATTTGGATATTTTCATCTCCTTGAGATCTCTTTAAAACGTCTTCATCTTCTGCTAACATATCTAAAGAAATAATATCTGGCAACCCATCATGATTGATATCAGCGGCATCATTGCCCATAGAAAAACGAGAGGTATGTCCGAAATATTTTTTTAATTGATTGGTAAATGTGCCATCTCCATTATTTATATAGTAATAATCATCCTCATGAAAATCGTTACCTACATACATATCTGGATATCCATCCTGATTAAAATCGCTTACGGTAACAGCTAAACCATAGCCATTTATACCTCCGAAAATTCCTGCAGTTTCGCTTACATCTGAAAAGGTTCCACCATCATTTCTAAGTAATTTATCACCAGTCTGATCATTGCGTTTGTTTCTTAAATCCACTTTCCCAAATGATTCTTGCGTATGAATTGCATGGTTAAGAAGATAGATGTCTAAGTCTCCATCAAGATCATAATCTAAAAATGCAGCAGATGAACTATAAGAACCAAAGTCTAACTTATATTTTTGAGCAGATTCTGTAAATGTTTCATCTCCATTGTTAATATACAATTCATTATGACCATAAAAACCATTAATACCCACCACTGCACAGACATAAATATCTAGAAGACCGTCACCATTTACATCTCCCATTACCGCACCTGTATTCCATGAGCTATTCCCTTCAACACCTGCTTTTTGGGTAATCTCTTCAAAATTTAAGTTTCCTTTGTTTATAAAAAGTTTGTTTTTAACTTGATTCCCTGAAAGGAAAATATCTAACATCCCATCATTATTAATATCACCTAAAGCAACACCGCCTCCATTGTAATAGTATAGATAATCTAGAATATTCAGTTCGTCAGACTCACTAATGGTATTGCTAAAGGCTAGTCCTGTGACCTTAGAAGAGGTGGTTTTAAATAACAAATCATTGTCACAACTTATAAATAAAACCGCTAAACATAGTATGATATATTTATTATTAGTCATTGATAGAGAATAGTTTTGGTGCCTGATTGTTAATTGCACTAATTACATAGGTTTTCCCATCTTTGTCCCTGATGGTTTTTAAGTGTTTTACTTCGTTTTTAACTACAAAACCTGACGTATTGTAATCTTGCCAAGTAAACCCTAATTTTCCATCGCCCAATAAAACGGATCCATAATTGGCATCTAAACGAGAGTATTGAGGTTTAAATTCGAAGTTATTTCCAGCCATTATAAGGTCTAAATTTCCATCTTTATTTATATCGGCACAAATGATCCCGCAAACACATGAAAACTGGACCCTACTTGGTAATTTTTTTACAGTAAAGTTACCCTTGCCTTCATTAACTGCTATTATAGTTTCTGAAATATTATTTTTTTTCATAATGGAGTTCTCTACTTTCTCCTTTTCAAATAATTCATCAATCGACTTTTTGGCATATACAGAAGCTTTTAAATTTTGTTTTTTTAAAGAAACCAATTGCCTTGTTAGTTCTTTTTTCATATGAATTGGATAGTCTTTTCCTTCCTGATGGTTAGTTGTGATTTGTTCAATAGTCCCATTGTTATCAAAATCATTCATCCACATTTTGATAGGGTTTTCCTCAGATGTTTTATGAGCTGTATTGTTCCCTTGGTTTCCAAAAATAAAGTCAATGTCTCCATCTTTGTCGAAATCAGCTGCTTCAACTACGTTCCACATGCCGTGTAATTCATCTAAAGAAGAAGATTGTTTGATGAGTCTTCGCCCGTTATTTTTATAAATTTTAGGCGTATCCCATTCCGATGTTATAATTAAATCTCGTATTGAGTCCTTATCAATATCCACCCAAATGGCATCGGTAATCATTCCTGCGTCTTTTAGTTCATAAGCCACTTTTTCAGTTGTGTCTTCAAAAGTTCCATCGCCATTATTTTCTAAGAATTGATGTGAAGGATTTATTCCATAAGCTCCTACTACAGATCTAGCCCCCACAAAAACATCAATATCCCCGTCATTATCAAAATCATACGGAGCAACTACCGCTATATTTTTTCTAAGAGAGGGGAAGTTTTGTTTTGAAAGTTCAAAATCACCTTTTCCATTATTAAAGTATAATCTTACTGTATAGTTTATTTGTTCGCTATTTTCATTACCCCCTGTTCCTATAAACAAATCAAGGCTGCCATCCCCATTGGCGTCAAAAAAAGAAGCGGTCGTATCTTCATAAAAATCATCGTTTAAAAAAGCTTTTTGGTCTGATTTTTTTATTTTGCCATTTCCAAAATTTAGGTACAATACCCCAGCTTGGTTTTTGGCGCCACCAATATAAAAGTCTTCATTTCCATCATCATTAACATCACCAACAGCTAATGCTGGTCCTTCTTGCGATATCATTTTAGCAATCAATCCTTCATGATCAAAATCTGAATAACTGTTTTCCTTGTGCTCATCAAATTTATTTTCTGTGATTTCTGTTAGTAAGGTTTTATTTTTTTTGAATTGATAAGGCTTTTGAGTTTCAGTTGCTTTGAATTGCTGCAGAGTTAGTGTAGCGTTTGTTTTAATTTTAGTTAATTTCTGTGTTTTATCATCTGGCCAAATAACCCGTAAGGAGTCAATGATTTTTGTGCTGCCTAAACCTATCGTCATCACATAATCCATAGAGGATTGAAATCCTCTAGATGGTATTTGCTCTTGTACATACACTTTGTTGTCATAATAGATTTTCACAGTACTCCCAATGGCAAATTTGTTCTTTTTTTCTCCTTCTAATTTTATTTTTAAATAGGTGTTGTTTGTCAAAGAGTCGGTATTGTTTTGATACACAAAGGGCTTCATATTCACATTATTGATCACCAAATCTAAATCGCCGTCATTATCTAAATCACCATAAGCCACTCCGTTGGATAAACTCGGAATTTCAAAACCCCATTCTTTATTGGCATTTTTAAAAGTAAGGTCTCCATTGTTTTTATAGGCATAATTAGGTTGTGGTTTTACAGGCATTTTACTGATAATAGAATCAATAGCTTGTTTTTTTCCTGTTAATGCCATTTTTTGAATGATTTCATTAGCAAAAAAATCTACAAAGTCTAAGTCTGTTAAATCGTGATTTATACCATTGGTGACAAAAATATCTCTGTAACCGTCATTATCCATGTCAAAAAGCAAACCTGCCCAACTCCAATCTGTTTTAGCAACGCCACTAAAATAAGCAATTTCAGAAAAGGTATTATTTCCATTATTTAACTGAAGTGTATTCTGTATGTATTGCTGTGAAAAACCTTTGCTTTGTTTTAATTTAAATATGTTATAATTTTCAAATTCCATTATAGATTTTACCCGTTGATCTGCCTCTGGTAACATATCTGTAATAAATATGTCTGCATTCCCATCGTTATTGATATCTGCTATATCAACGCCCATAGCAGAAAGACTAAGGTGAGAAGTCCATTTTTGAATCTCTTCTTTAAAGGTGCCATCTTGATTGTTTATATACAAATAATCGCGTTCATAAAAATCATTAGACACATAAATATCTGGATATAAATCTCCATTGATATCTGTAACCATAACGCCTAAACCAAAGCCAATCAAACTTCCATATATCCCTGCTTCTTCACTAACATCTACAAATTTCCCATTATCATTTCTGAGCAACATATCTCCAACACCTCGAAATATTTTGGGCACATTTCCCCAATCTTGAGCTCGCTTATCTCTTTGTTCTGCATAACCTAAACTACTCACAGGAATATTGCTATTATTTAAAATATAAACATCTAGATCGCCGTCTTTATCATAATCAAAAAAGGAAGCATGTGTTGAGAAGCCAGTTTTATCGAGATTATATTCTGCTGCATTTTCTGTGAAAGTTAAATCTCCATTGTTGATATATAGATCATTATCATGGTTATTTCCTTTCATGTTGCCTGCATTACTAACGTAGATATCAAGTAATCCATCAGTATTGATATCTGCCATCACAACCCCTGTGGACCAGGGTTTGTCACCCTCGACACCCGCACTTTTAGAAATATCTTCAAATTCTAAATTCCCTTTATTCAAGTACAATTTGTTAGCAATCATATTACCAGTTAGGTAGATATCTGCTAAACCATCATTATTGATATCTCCCATAGCAACCCCACCACCGTTATAAAAATTGCGATATTTAAATATGTTAAAGTTCTTTTGGTTTTTAACCTCATTGAAAAAATCGATACCTGTTTCTTCTGAATTTAGTAGGGTAAATAGAGTTTCAACTTCATCTGAAATCGGTGTTATTTCTTGTTCTTTTTTGCAAGCGTTGAGAAGAAAAGAAATCATTAATACTGGTAAAATCCTTTTTAATATAAATTGC
>NZ_PJBS01000101.1 GCF_002836055.1 Psychroflexus sp. MES1-P1E | reverse complement strand
CCTGCAGTCACAACCCAATTTACAATAAACGACAAATTGGATTTAGATTTATTCAAAATCAATATTAAAGCACTGTTAGATGCTGGAGTCCATGGTATTGTATTAGGTGGAACACTGGGTGAAGCAAGTACCTTAACGGATGAAGAAAAACGCATATTAACTAGGGAAACTGTTGCTTTAGTTGATGGAAATGTTCCTGTATTAATTAATATAGCTGAACAAACCACCAATGCAGCAATAGCCTTAGCTAAAACAGCTGAAGAAGACGGCGCTAAAGGTTTAATGATGCTACCTCCAATGCGTTACAAAGCCAGTGATGTCGAGATTGTAGAATACTTTAAAGCGGTTGCAAACAATACCTCCTTACCAATTATGATCTACAACAACCCAATAGACTATATATTGGAAGTCACTTTGGATATGTTTGAGGAGTTATTACAAGCATGTCCAAACATAGAAGCCGTGAAAGAATCTAGCAGAGATACTACCAATATTACTAGGATTAAAAACCGATTTGGAAATAGATTAGCAATAATGACAGGAGTTGATACCTTAGCCTTAGAAAGTTTAGTATTAGGAGCAGATGGATGGGTTGCTGGGTTAGTAGATGCTTTTCCAGCTGAAACAGTTGCAATTTACGAACTAGTAAAGGCTGGCAGAATTCAAGAAGCTATCAGCATTTATCGTTGGTTTATGCCATTATTAGAGTTAGATATTCATCCAAAATTAGTGCAATACATTAAATTAGCATCTGTACACACAAAAATTGGTGCAGAATATGTAAGAGCTCCAAGATTAGTTTTGCAAGGTCATGAGCGCATAAGAATTGAAAAAGTAATAACAGACGCACTTAAGGTAAGACCAACATTGCCAGAGTACAAGAACTTAAGTGTTTTAGCATAAATAATTTGGATCTTATCGCAACGATTGGGTTTTCAACTATATTTTATTTTGTGTTTGTGAAAGTGCCTCATCACATAGAGATGAACACAGAACATAAAAAAATACTTTCTCAATATCTAAAATAATAGATATTTTAGGAATCAGATTAACATTAAAACTTTGTAAAAAACATTGCCACGCTGAAAAGTAAGGCAATAGTTAGTTTTTAAAGTAGTAACTAAATAAATTTAAGTAATGATTACAGGAAAAAACTATATAGGAAATCAACTTTCAGCAAAAGGAAACAAAACCTTTAAAACATTTAATCCTTTATTAAATGTAGAAAATGACTGGGAAATTACAGAAGCTTCAGAAGAGGAAATTAGTGATGCCGCAACATTAGCATCAGAATCTTTTAAAATCTATTCAAAAGTTTCTGGAACTAAAAGAGCACAATTCCTTAGAGCAATTGCCAATGAAATTGAAGACTTAGGTGATGAGTTGTTAGAAGTCTTTTCGGCAGAAAGTGGTTTACCAAACGGAAGAGCAGTTGGTGAAAGAGGAAGAACTTTAGGACAATTACGTGCTTTTGCAGATCATGTAGAAACAGGCAATTGGGTAGAAGCTTCCATAGATACTGCGCAACCAGAACGTCAACCAATTGCAAAAGTAGATTTAAGAAAGATGAATATTGCTTTAGGGCCAGTTGTTGTTTTTGGAGCATCAAACTTTCCATTAGCATTTTCAACTGCAGGAGGCGATACAGCAGCAGCTTTAGCTGCAGGTTGCCCCGTGATCGTAAAATCACACCCTATGCATGCTGGTACAGGGGATTTAGTGGCTTCTGCAATAATTAATGCGGTACAAAAAACGGGGATGCCAAATGGCGTTTTTTCAAATTTAAATAGTAGCAGTATTGAAGTTGGTCAATTATTAGTTCAAAACCCTAATATAAAAGCAGTTGGATTTACAGGAAGCCATGCAGGCGGAAGAGCCTTATATGACTTAGCTGCAAAACGCGAAGAGCCAATCCCTGTTTTTGCGGAAATGGGAAGCGTAAACCCTGTGGTCATTTTACCAAAAGCATTACAAAATAGAGCCAAAGAAATCGCAAAAACATATTCAGGTTCTATCACTTTAGGAACAGGACAATTTTGTACAAATCCAGGTTTAATTTTAGGAATAAAATCAGACGGATTAAACAATTTTATAGAAACCTTAGCTGAAGAAATTGTAAAAATAGAACCCTCTGTTATGTTGCATCCAAACATTACTGGAGCCTATGAAAAAAACAAAGCAACAGCATTATCTCAAAAAGGCATAAAGGTTTTGGCAGATTATGAAACGGAGGTAAAACCAAACTATGTAAGACAAGTAGTTACTACAGTTGAAGGAAATACTTTTTTAAATAATACAACATTGCATCACGAAGTTTTTGGACCCTATTCAATAGTTGTACAATGTGAAAATAAGGCGCAATTAGAAGATATTATTTCAAAACTAGAAGGCCAACTTACAGGAACCATTTTATCTGATGATGATGAAATAGCAAGTCATCCTAATATTGTGAATGTCTTACAAAACAGGGTTGGGCGTATCATTTTAAATGGCGTTCCAACAGGCGTAGAGGTCTGTCCGTCTATGCTTCATGGCGGCCCTTATCCAGCGTCGACAGATAGCCGTTTTACATCTGTTGGTGTAGATTCAATCAAGAGGTGGGCAAGGCCTTTTAGTTATCAAGATTGGCCAAATGATATGCTTCCAGATGAATTAAAAAATGAAAATCCTTTAGGTATTTTTAGAAATTTAAATAGAAACTTAACCAAAGAAAAAATCTGAATACTAAATTATATTTCAAGAAAACCGAATGAGTAGAAAAACCTTTTTTTGCATTGATGCTCACACCTGTGGAAATCCAGTTAGAGTAGTTGCAGGTGGGGGACCGAATTTAGTTGGTGCTAATATGAGTGAAAAGCGTCAACATTTTTTAAAAGAATACGATTGGATTCGAAAAGGATTGATGTTTGAGCCTCGAGGGCATGATATGATGAGTGGCTCCATTCTATTTCCACCCCACAATCCTGAAAATGATTTTGCCATTTTATTTATTGAAACTTCGGGTTGTTTGCCAATGTGCGGACACGGAACAATTGGTACAATTACCATTGCAATTGAAGAAGGTTTAATTACTCCAAAAATTCTTGGAAAAATTAAAATGGAAGCACCCGCAGGTTTGTTGGATATTGAATATAAACAAACAGGTAAAAAAGTAGATTGGGTGAAGTTCATTAATGTAAAAAGTTATTTAGCTGCAGAAAGCTTAACTATTGTTTGTCCTGAATTAGGTAAGATCACTTTTGATGTTTCTTATGGTGGAAATTATTACGCTATTATAGATCCACAAAAAAACTTCTCTGGCGCACAAGATTTTTCAGCAAGCAAGATTATTCAATATTCCCAAGTCGTTAGGCAAAAAATTAATGAGAAATACCCAAACATGTTTTTTCATCCTCAAAATGAAACTATTAGAGATGTTTCACATATATTATGGACTGGAACTCCTATAGATCCAACCTCATCTGGAAGAAATGCCGTTTTTTATGGTGATAAAGCTATTGATAGAAGTCCATGTGGAACAGGGACTTCTGCTAGATTAGCACAATTACACGCTAAAGGAAAATTGAAAAAAGGTGAAGATTTTATTAACGAAAGTTTTATAGGCTCTAAGTTTATTGGTCGTATTGTAGAAGAAACTACATTAAATGGAAAATCTGCCATTATTCCAAGCATTCAAGGTTGGGCAAAAGTATATGGCTATAATACCATTACTATTGATGATGAAGATGATCCCTATGCTAATGGATTTCAAGTGATTTGATATGGAAAAGGAAATTATAATAATTGGCGGCGGAATTATTGGCTTGTGTACAGCCTATTATCTTCGAAAAGATGGTCATAAAATAACCGTTATTGACCAATCCAATATGGATTCTGGCGCATCCTATGTAAACGCAGGCTATATAATACCCAGTCATTTTATTTCAATGGCAGCTCCCGGAATAATTACTAAAGGCATTAAATGGATGTTTAATTCCGAGAGTCCTTTTTACGTAAAACCAAGGTTAGATGCTGATTTCTTAAAATGGGTTTTAGCCTTTAAGAAATCGGCTACTAAAGAAAGAGTGGGACAGTCTATTTCAGCATTAAAAAACATCAATTTATTTTCTAGAGATTTGTATGAAGATATGAAGCAATCTGGTGATTTTAATTTTCATTACGAGCGTAAAGGATTATTGATGTGTTATAAATCTAATAAAGTTGGAGAAGAAGAATGGGAAATTGGTAAGCGAGGTATTAAAGAAGGTTTAGGCGTTAAACATTTATCGGCTAAAGAGGTAAAAGTCTTAGAACCCAAAGCTAATTTAAATATAAAAGGCGCTATTTATTATGATTGTGATGGGCACATGACACCGAATCATTTTATGAATGACATGGCGACTTATTTAAAATCAAAAGGGGTTGTTTTTTATACGAATGAAAAAGTAAACGAATTGGAAGTTTTCAACGATAAAATAGTAAAAGTTCTCACAGATAAAAGAGCATTAAT
Source organism: Psychroflexus sp. MES1-P1E (assembly GCF_002836055.1). Lineage (GTDB taxonomy): Bacteria > Bacteroidota > Bacteroidia > Flavobacteriales > Flavobacteriaceae > Psychroflexus. The sequence continues at coordinate 6,230 of NZ_PJBS01000101.1, read as the reverse complement.
TCCTGACGAAGTCATTTTAACAGCTGGAAGTTGGAGTCCGTTAATAACTAAAAAATTAGGAATAAAAATTCCAGTTCAAGCTGGAAAAGGCTATAGAATAAATGTTGAACAAGAAACTAAAATTACTATTCCAAGTATTTTATGTGAGGCTAAAGTAGCAGTTACGCCTATGGATGGTTTTACTCGTTTTGCAGGCACTATGGAAATTGCAGGAATAAACCATAATATAAATCCAAAAAGAGTGAATTCTATAGCAAATGCTGCTCAACGATATTATAATAATTTGGAAATAACTTTAGAAGAAAAAAAAATGGCAGAGTGTGGTTTAAGACCCGTATCACCTGATGGAATACCTTACATTGGAAAATCATCGAAATGTAAAAATTTAACCATTGCCACAGGACACGCTATGATGGGGTGGAGCTTAGGACCAGCAACAGGAAAACTAGTTTCAGAAATAATTTCTGATAAGAAAAGTTCATTAGATATTTCATGTTATCACCCAGATAGAAAATTTTAACCATATAGCCTTTAAACCTTGAATTCAATCAATAAATTTTAACTTGACCTACTTTTTTATATAAAAATGTAATCCTAAATTACATAGTTTTTCAGACTAGAAAAACAACTAATGTTGAAACTGATAAATTATGAATTTTAGATTTCTAAACTAAGAATATAAGAACAACACTTAAACCATAAAATTAAATTTTTTATAAAAATCTTTTAAAAATTAAAACCAATGAAATCATATCCAAGTATTTTTAATGATGTTATAGGGCCTGTAATGAGGGGGCCTTCTAGTTCCCATTGTGCAGCGGCTCTTAGGATTGGCAGAATTTGTCGGGATATAATGAACGGTATAATTGAAGAAGTGTATATTGAATTTGACCCTAATGGATCTCTTGCGACAACCCATTCAGGACAAGGCTCGGATATGGGACTTTTTGGAGGTCTCTTGGGATGGGAAGCTGATGATGAAAGACTTAGAGATTATGAATTTCACATTAAAAATTCAGGCATTACTATTAAAATAGACATACATCCAATAGGTTTTGAACATCCAAACACCTATAAAATCACTTTAAAAAATAAAACCGAGACTCACCAAGTTATTGGTATTTCTTCAGGTGGAGGTATGATCGAGATTATAGAAATAGATCAAAGCCCGACTTCAATGATGGGCGACTTTAACATAACATTGTTTTATAGCGATTCCGCTGAATATATTTTAGACTTAGTTTCAAAAATGAATTTGGGAGAAACATCCCTTCATAAAGGCTCAATAGATTTCATAACTGTTCAATCAAACGAAATGGAGCAACAGAAACTACTGGAGCAAGTTTCTGCTTTGGATACTCCCATAACAATACGTATCATAAATCCAGTACTCCCCATTAAATCAAGAAAAAACCTCTCTGTCCCCTTTATTACAGTAGGACAATTATTGGAATACAACCAAGGAAAAAATCTGAAATTATGGGAGCTGGCTATAGAATACGAAAGCCAAAGAGGAAATATCACAAAAGAAGACGTGGAAGAGAAAATGGGACATATTGTTGATATAATGGAAAACTCCATTAAAACAGGCCTTAAAGGCACCCATTACAAAGACAGGATTTTAGGCAGCCAATCCCTTAACTTCAAAAAAAACATAAAGGAAAAAAAACTTATACCTGGCGATGTTTTGAACAACGCTATAATGTATACCTCCTCTATGATGGAAATTAAAAGTTCAATGGGCGTAATAGTGGCCGCCCCTACAGCAGGTTCCTGTGGAGCCCTCCCAGGAACTATACTAGGCACTTCTAACACCCTAGGGTTTTCTAGAAACCAAAATATACAGGCTATGTTGGCTGCAGGTCTGATAGGTGTATTCATAACGTCTCATGCCACATTTTCGGCTGAAGTAGGCGGCTGTATGGGGGAGTGTGGATCAGCTTCGGGAATGGCAGCTGCAGGAGTAGTCGTATTAAAAGACGGAAGCTTGTCTCAGTCACTTGCGGCTGCTTCCATGGCATTGCAAAGCTCTTTGGGACTGATTTGTGATACCGTAGCCGACAGAGTTGAAGCTCCATGTTTGAACAGAAATGTGATGGCTGCTTCAACGGCTATCTCTTGTGCAAACATGGCATTATCCGATTACGACCAGGTAATACCTCTTGACGAAGTCATTGAAACTATGAAAAGAGTGGGAGATGCTATTCCACACACCTTAAGGTGTACTGGACTAGGTGGGTTGGCTATAACAAAAACTGCCAAAGAAATTGAAGCCAGACTTCAAGAAAACAAATCAGCCCTTGGGAAAAAATCATTTAAGTCTTGTTAGACAGAAAGCTATATCCAATAAGCTTTAGTGCGATATTAAACAGAAAGTGTATAAAGCTTCTATGCCTGAAATGTTTACTTATCAAAAATCTCTAAAAACTGGATTTAGAAGTTCTAAAATCTTCAATCTCGCTAGAGGTTGTAGGGAGTTTGGCTCCAAATAAACGACTAGCGCTACTTGTTATTAAGAAATCGTCTTCTAAACGGATGCCCCCAAAACGTTTGTATTCTTCCAATTTATCATAATTGATAAACTCCATATATTTATTTTCACTTTTCCTCAACTCTATTAACTCTGGAATAAAATAAATTCCCGGCTCAACTGTAAAAACCATCCCTTCTTCCAAAGCTCTTCCAAACCGAAGGGATTTAAACCCAAAGTCTTTACTTTGCTTTAAATCGGTAGTATATCCTACATATTGCTCTCCTAAATTTTCCATATCATGTACATCTAGACCCATCATATGCCCCAATCCACACTGGAAGAATAGTGTATGAGCACCTGATTCAACCGCTTTATCAGGGTCACCTTTCATTAATCCCAATTCAATTAGACCTACGACTAATTCTTTACAAGCTCTAAGATGCACATCTATAAATTTCTGTTTGGGTTTAAGCATATTCACAGCAGCTTGATAGGATTTATAAACGATATCATAAATTTCTTTTTGTTTAACACTGAAGGTCTTGTTAATCGGAAAAGTCCTTGTAAGGTCACCAGCATATCCAGAAAAGTTTTCAGCACCACAATCACACAACACCATATCCCCTTTTTTTAAGAGGTTTCCCTTAAAGTGATTGTGAAGTATTTGTCCATCAATTGTCACTATGGGAGGAAATGATGTGCTATTGCCATTGGCAACTGCAATATTCTGAATAGCGCCGAATAAATCTAACTCCGTCATTCCTGGCGCAGCCATCTCCATGGCCTTATATTGCATTTGAACGGTTGTATTTACCGCTTTTTCAATTTCCTCAATCTCTGCATTGGACTTTATCGACCGTAATTTCACCACGGCCTTTATAAACTCAACAGATACTTTTTTTGAAACCGCTGTAGCTGAAAAATTAAATAAGTCCGATAATTTTAAAATATGTTCAGGGCGATAGGGAGGTAGATAATGAATCTGTCTGCCTTTGCCTATTGAATTCTCTATATAACTTGCCAAATTTTCAGTAGGCCTTACACTCGTAACCCCTACTTTATGAGCCTGTTCTTCCAAGGATTCAATTGGCCCCATAAACACAACATCATCTATGGTTAAATTATCTCCAAAAATAATTTCTTTGTCTTCTTCCAAATCAATTAGAGCATTTAATCCAGGTATTTGAAGTCCAAAAAAATAAATAAAGGAACTATCCTGTCTATATGGATAGGTGTTGTCCTTAGAATTAATGCTACATTCATCGTTCCCAAGGAAAAGAATTAATCCCTCGCCCATCGATTCCTTTAACTTTTTCCTTCTTGTTTTGTACTCTTCTTCTGAAAACATAGTTTTAAAAATTTATTAGAAATAGATGACTCTATTTTTGTTGCTGTTATACTGCTTTAGCCTTATTATTAACTTCCAAGATTTACCTCCCCCCTGCCGGTAAATTTTTTTCCCAAAAAACTTCCATTGTTTCTCTGAGGTGATAGGATGTGTTTTCCCGTTCATTAATACGATGCGCTCGCATTGGGTAAGACATCATATTAAACATCTTATTGTGCTTAATTAATTTATTTACTAGCATCTCAAAACTCTGATAATGAACATTATCGTCTGCCGTTCCGTGCATAATCATCAAATTTCCCTCCAAGTTTTGCGCAAAATTAATTGGTGATCCATCATGATAACCCTTGGCATTGTCTTCCAATAGTCCCATATATCTTTCCTGATAAGTAGCATCATAAAGCCTTTGGTCGGACACGAATGAAACGGCTAAACCTGAAGAATAAATCTCTGGGTATTTAAACATACAGTTCAGTGTCATTTGACCACCTCCACTCCAGCCCCAAATTCCAACTCGTGTTGAGTCTAAGAAATCGTAGGTTTTCAATATTTCTTTCGCAGCCTTACTCTGGTCTTCAGAAGCCAGGATCCCTATTTGACCATAAATGGATTTACGCCATTTATTACCTCTTGGTGTTTTTGTACCACGATTGTCAACGCTCATGACAACATACCCTTTTTGAGCCATATATTGATCCCATAGACTGCCACCAACCCAATTGTCCTGTACGGTAGATGCTGCCGGTTCCCCATAGACATAAAACAATAATGGATATGTTTTACTAGCATCAAAATCTTTAGGTTTTATCATATAGGCATCCAGTAGAACATCTCCAATATTAACCTTTACAAACTCTTTTGGATTCAATGCCAAGGCATCAAATTTATTCTTTAGCTCCTTGTTATCCTCTAAAATTCTTTTTTGCTTGTGATTTGGAAGGCTTATTAAAGAATATGTAGGAGGGGTAATCGCATTTTGGAATACTTGAATTCCCCATTTGGCATCATTGGAGATTTGATAAGAACTCTGACCCGAATTTGTGCTTGGGGTTATTCTTTCTGCATCTCCTTTTCCGTCTATGCGACTTCTGTACAAATATCTCTGAGTAAAATTATCGGGGGAAGCTATATAGTATACATACCCTCCTTTTGGATCAATACTGTTAATTTTAACAACATCGAAATCTCCTTTGGTGATAGGTTGGATAACCTTACCATCCCTTGAGACCTTGTAAAGGTGTAACCAACCATCCCTCTCACTGGACCAGGTAAAATATTTTTCATTTTCCAACCAGCGCACATCATCATGAATATCTAAAAAAGCCTCATCTTCCTCTGTCATAATAGTGGTGAGCTCCATATTCTCAATATCCCCAACCCAGATCTTATTGGTATTCTGTCTGCGGTTCAATTGCTGGATCATCACCTCTTTAGAATTAGGAATAAAATCCATACGGGCTAAATAATTATTCTTTGGGTCACCTGGTACTTTAAACCATTTTGTAGCTCCCCCATCAACAGAAACTACTCCTACTTTTACAGTAGAAAGTTCTGCTCCTACCTTTGGATAAGGCAATGGAATTGGTTTTGAGTAAATTGAATCTACATTATTGATAATATAAAAAGTACCCACATCTTTGGTATCCGATTGCCAATATGCAATATTTTCACCATCAGGACTCCACCTAAACCCATCTCTACAATTTAATTCCTCTTCATAAACCCAGTCGAAAGTACCATTTATGATATTGCCACCCCCATCTTTGGTGATCTGGTCTATTTTATGACTTTCAAGATTTTCTGAATATATATTTAATTCACTTACATAGGCGACTTTGGATGCATCTGGAGAGAATTTTGCAAACATCAGGGTCGCCGTGGGCAAGGGTTGTCCTAGTCTTACCAATTTATAGGTTTTTAAATCCAACACCCAATAATCACCACGGGTGTGATATCGCCAAACTTTACGTGTATTTGTAAAAATAAGGAGTTTATTATTATCGCTAGACCATTTGTAATCCGAAATTGTAATAGGTTCATTTTTACCCTCAGGAATTAATTGATTAGCAGATACCAAAACTGACCTTGTTCCACTTCGTGCATCATATTTAACAATATTCTGACCACCTATTTCTTTGTTGGTCTCAAGAGTTGAATACCCTTTGTTGTCTTTCATCCACCTTACAGGACCAAAACTTTTTTGTTCGTATATGTTTTTTTTATAAACGTCTTTTAATTGTAACGGCGATGCATTTTGAGCTTGACCAATACCAAAAAAAAACAAAAAACATAGCATACTTATCAAAACCCCTTTTTCCATAACTTTTATTATTTTCTGGATAGTATTCTTTTTCAATCTATACCATGAGTCCAATTTTATTAAAAGAGTCTTACATGTTATAGAATAAT
>NZ_PJBS01000310.1 GCF_002836055.1 Psychroflexus sp. MES1-P1E | reverse complement strand
TTTTGGATTACTCATCTATTTTCAAAACATAGAACACTCACTCTTTGTGACCTTGGTTATTGCCCTTGTGATCTTGTTTTACACTATAAAGCTGTTGATTTATGCTCTCTCTTATCAAAAGCATATTTTAGCTTATTGGTTTTATTTTATTTTGTACCTTTGCGTTTTTGAAATCGTACCTTACTTAATTCTTTTTAAAATGTTTAACACAGACTAATTAGAATTTTGTAAGAAAAACCAATCTCTATGAAAGTGAAAAGTATCCTTATTTCACAGCCCAAACCTAATGTAGAAAACTCTCCTTATTCAGAACTTGAAGAAAGATTAAAATTAAAAATTGATTTCATCCCCTTTATACACGTTGAGCCAGTAGATTCTAAAGAGGTGAGGCAGCAAAAAATTGACATCACCAAGTTTTCCGCTATCATCCTTACAAGTAGAAATGCAGTAGATCATTTCTTTAGAATTGCTGAAGAAATGAGATATAAAATACCGGATAGTCTCAAATATTTTTGTTTGAGTGAAGCGGTAGCCTTTTACTTACAGAAGTACGTGGTGTATAGAAAGCGTAAGATTTATGTTGGTAAAAGAACATTTCAAGAACTTGAAGTGAGTATCAAGAAGCATAAAGATGAAAAATTCTTATTGCCTTCTTCAGATATGCTTAAGTCTAACGTCCCACAGCAGCTCGATAAACTTGGTGTGGATTGGACGCGTGGCATTTTTTATAAAACCGTGGTAAGCGATCTTTCTCATCTTAGAGAAGTGTCTTATGATATTGTGGTTTTCTTCAGTCCAAGCGGGATTAAGTCGCTTTACGAGAATTTCCCAGATTTCGAACAAAAAAACACACGCATCGCTGCTTTTGGAAACTCAACCATCAAAGCTGCCGAGGAGAAAGGTCTAAAGGTCCAGATACAAGCTCCTACTCCAAAAACCCCATCTATGACAATGGCCATTGAAAACTATGTAAAAGAGAATTAATTAATTGTTTTCTTTCCATCAAATTAAAGAGCCGATATACAAGTGTATATCGGCTCTTTAATTAATAATGTTTTCTAGTTTTTAAGCGTTGGGGGCACCATTCAAAATTTCTTCGTCTGCGTAAGATTCAAATTTTTTGAAATTATCTTTAAACGATTTAGCCAAGGATTTAGCTTTTAAATCATAAGCTTCCTTGTTCGCCCAAGTCTCTCTGGGGTTAAGTACATCAGAGGGGACGTTTGGACAACTTTTAGGGATAGCAATATTAAAGATATCGTGTGTTTTGTATTCCACATCAGAAAGTTGGCCTTCCATTGCAGCTGTAATCATAGCTCTTGTAAACTTCAGTTTCATTCGGTTTCCCGTGCCATAAGGTCCTCCAGTCCATCCTGTGTTAATTAGCCAAACGTTTACTTCTGATTCTCTCATTTTCTTACTTAGCATTTCACCATACCGTGTAGGGTGTAAAGGCATAAACGGGGCGCCGAAACAAGCAGAGAAACTCGGTATGGGTTCTGTAACTCCAGCTTCTGTTCCTGCCACTTTAGCAGTATAACCACTTATAAAGTGAAAAGCAGCTTGTCCAGGGGTGAGTTTGCTTATAGGAGGTAACACGCCAAAGGCATCTGCAGTTAAAAAAAAGATATTTTTAGGATTTTTCCCAACAGACCCAGGTTGAATATTGTCTATATGATGAATAGGATAACTTACCCTTGTATTTTGAGTGATGCTTTTGTCTTTAAAATCTACTTCCCCATCTTTAATAATTACATTTTCAAGAATGGCTCCTGGTTTAATACTGTCATATATTTCTGGTTCTCCTTCGCGAGATAAGTTTATGACTTTTGCATAACATCCTCCTTCGAAATTAAAAACTGTATTTTCATCGGTCCATCCATGTTCATCATCTCCGATTAATCTCCTGTCTGGATCTGCAGATAAAGTCGTTTTTCCTGTCCCCGAAAGACCAAAGAAAATAGCAGTATCTCCTTTTTTTCCGACATTGGCTGAACAGTGCATGGGGAGAGTGTTTTTCATCACTGGAAGTATGAAGTTAAGAGCAGAAAAAATCCCTTTCTTTATCTCTCCAGTATATCCCGTACCACCTATTAAGGCGATTTTTCGAGTAAAATTAAGAATAGCAAAATTATGAGCCCGTGTCCCATCCACCTCAGGGTTTGCTTTGAAACTAGGAGCACTAACTACGGTCCACTCTGGAGAAAAATCTTCAAGATCCTTTTCCGTAGGCCTTAAAAACATATTGTAAGCAAACATATTGCTCCATGAATTCTCATTAATGACTCTTATATTAAGTCGGTAATTCTCATCTGCACAGGCATAACAATCTCTTACGAAAAGCTCTTTATCGTTGAGGTAGTTAACCACTTTATTGTATAATTTGTCAAACTGATCAGGGTCAAATTCTAAGTTGATGTCACTCCACCATACTTCATCTTTGGTAATATCATCTTTTACAATGAATCTATCTTTCGGAGATCGCCCTGTAAATTCACCAGTGTTGACTGCAAGTGCACCACTATCTACCTCAACACCCATCCCTTTTTGAATGCTGATTTCATGTAAATCTTCAGGTGAAAGTTGATAGTTGATTCTCTTTGAATCGATGCCATAATCTTTTAACTCAATCGTTTTAGTAATTCGCTTTAAGTTATTCATAATTTTGTTGTGTTGTTATTATGACAGACAAAGCTAACGAGTTTATATTTAAATTAAGGAGGTAATTATTATAAATTATGAGCTTTTTTTAATAATATGAATGAAGAGTAAGGCCCAACTTAAAATCAACAAAATTCCACCTATAGGTGTAATCCAAGCTATAGTTTTAAAGTCGAAGCTTGAAAGTTCATTGGTAGCTAGGCCATATATTGAACCCGAAAAGAAGATAACACCAGTGAGTAAAAGCCAAAAGAGGATTTTGTTAAGTTTTTGTGTAGTAAAGGTCTGTGTGGATAGAAAAAGTAAAAACAAGGCGTGGTAGATTTGATATTTCACCCCCGTTTCAAAGGTGTTTATAGCATCTTCAGAAATTATGCTTTCCAAACCATGAGCTGCAAAAGCTCCAAGGATAATTCCTATACCTCCAAAACAACTTCCGAGTAAAACCAATTTTTTTCTTTGCTTCATCCTTGTATCCCTATTATATTATGTAATTTCAATTTTTACACAAAATTAATCATTAAAATCCATTTTTGAATATGAGATCAATTTTAATCATAGGTGCTGGAAAATCTGCATCATCACTCGTTAGGTTTTTGCTAAAGGCTTCTTCTGAAGAAGACCTACACATAATAATAGGGGATATTTCTATTGATAATGCTAAGAGCCTAACAGCAGATCATCCCAATGCAAAGGCTATGCAATTAGATATTTTTGATAAAGCCAATAGACAAGATGCTATACAAAGTGCAGATATTGTTATTTCTATGCTACCTGCCAGATTCCATATGGAAGTTGCAAAAGATTGTGTGAAGTTTAATAAAAACATGGTCACAGCCTCTTATGTATCTAAAGAGATGGAAGCATTGGATGCAGAAGTTAAAGAAAAAGGACTCACCTTTATGAATGAGATAGGGGTTGATCCTGGCATTGACCATATGAGTGCAATGCAGGTGATAGATAGAATAAGATCTCAAGGAGGCAAAATGTTGCTTTTTGAATCGTTTACGGGGGGACTCGTCGCTCCAGAAAGCGATGATAATCTATGGAATTATAAATTCACTTGGAATCCCAGAAACGTTGTTGTGGCTGGACAAGGTGGAGCCGCAGAATTTATCCAAGCCGGTCAATATAAATATATTCCTTACCAACGCCTTTTTCGCAGAACTGAATTTTTAAGCATTCCAAAATATGGGCGTTTCGAAGGCTTAGCCAATCGAAACTCTTTAGCTTACAGAAGTATATATGGATTGGAGAATATTCCTACCATCTACAGAGGAACCCTAAGACGCATTGGTTTTAGCAAAGCTTGGAATGTATTTGTTCAACTTGGATTGACAGACGATACCTATGCGATGCAACACACAGAACAAATGAGTTATAGGTCTTTTGTAAATTCATTCTTGCCCTATTCACCAACAGATTCAGTTGAGCTTAAGCTAAGGTTGAGCTTAAAAATTGACCAAGATGATCTCATTTGGGATAAACTTGTAGAGTTGGATATTTTTAATTCAAAGAAAATTATTGGACTAAAAAATGCAACTCCAGCTCAAGCTCTTCAAAAAATTCTAGAAGATAAGTGGACTTTAAAGCCAGAAGATAAAGATATGATTGTGATGTATCATAAATTTGGATTTGAGCTTAATGGGGAAAGAAGGCAAATTGATTCTACAATGGTAAGTATTGGTGAGGACCAAACTTATACGGCCATGGCTAAAACGGTTGGGCTTCCCGTAGGTATTGCTGCTCTTAAAATTCTAAATGGAGAAATTAAAAAGCCTGGTGTGTTGAGGCCTATATTTCCAGAAATATACAATCCTATATTAAAATCATTAGAGGATTACGATATTAAGTTTGATGAGACCGAAAAAGAATTTATAGGCTATAACACAGATCAACTTAACTAAAGGAATTAAGCTGAAAACGCTTGCGCATAACTACCATATGGGCAGCCTCATAAACAGATCGTTTGAAAGTCATTTTTAATTCTTCTATTAATAATAAGAGGATTATTAATGGCTTTTTTGCCTTCCGAAATTATTTCTGCGGAGACTCTTGTTTTTGCACCATTTCTAGGGTTAAGATAAACAAAAAGTTGACCAGTCAATGCAGTATGGATTGCCATTGGAATTTGGTTCTGAGAGATAGCTTTGGTTCGACTCATTTCCAAAAAAGAAGTTGTTAGGCTGCTATCTATCAAAATATATCCTGTAGGGATGATCTCTAAAGTAGAGTTCTTTAATTGGGTGCTACTTTCACTGAAATAAAATTAGTATTGTTTGGTATACAGTTTAAAAACTCTTGAGTTTGAGATAGGGTAAACGTATCGGGATCTATTAAAACGCTAAATAAGTGATTACCATTTTGAATGCTCCTAAAAATACTGCTGTAAATAGGATGTGAGGGAGGATTAATCATTGGCAATAGCATACACACAAGTGAAATTTTCGAACTCAAAAAAAGTTAAGTTATAAAAAGTGATTTCATTATTTGAAGTTACCCTAGCCTTAGTTTTCTGACTTGAAATTTCAAAGTCGTTCACAAAGATATCATGTAAAAAAAGCAATCCTTTTTTTCCGTAAAGCTTATAAAGAGATTCTTTTGCTCCCCAAACGATGGTTAATTTTCTAATGAGATCTTCAGTATCTCCAAGAGCTTCATATTCTTCAATAGGGGTGAACTTTGGTGCGATGAGTTTTATTTTGTCGCGTTGTTTCTCGATATCAATTCCAACTTTTTTGGTGGACACTATAACTGCTGTAAATTCGAAAGAGTGAGTAATAGAAATCTCATGACCATCGTTAAGATGAGGTTTGCCTTTAGTGTCGTAGTCTAAATCAAAATCAGAATATCCAAATTCCTTGAGTAAATGCCTGATGCTCATAAATCCTTTTTTATGGATTTGAGATTTCATGCCGTCGTATCGCTTCCTGCAATACTCAGTTAACTCGACCCCCTCTTCCAGACTTTCTAAAGATTCTTCTATCTTCCAGATGATGGCGGTTGTATCTTTATCTACTGTTATTCTTTTGTAAATCGGCATAGAGTTGTAAAGGGTTTCCTTAATTTTGTGTTCAAAAATATAATAAAATTAATTATGAGTATGGAAACATTACATTATACTCCTTACAAAGTTAAAGATATTTCTTTGGCAGATTGGGGACGTCGCGAAATAGAGTTAGCAGAATCAGAAATGCCAGGTTTAATGGCGTTGAGAGAAGAGTTTGGAAAACAGAAACCTTTGAAAGGCTCTCGCATAGCTGGTTGCTTACACATGACCATCCAAACTGCTGTGTTAATTGAAACACTCGTTGAGCTTGGTGCTGAGGTAACGTGGAGTTCTTGTAATATTTTTTCTACTCAAGACCATGCAGCAGCGGCTATTGCAGAAGCTGGAGTTGCTGTTTATGCTTGGAAGGGAATGACGGAAGAAGAATTCAACTGGTGTATAGAGCAAACTTTGTTTTTTGGGGAAGATAGAAAGCCCTTAAACATGATTTTGGATGATGGTGGTGATTTAACGAACATGGTTCTTGACGACTTTCCAGAACTTGCAGATGCTATAAAAGGTTTATCTGAAGAAACAACTACTGGGGTCCATAGACTTTATGAGAGAGTGAAAAATGGAACTTTGCCTATGCCAGCTATCAATGTAAACGATAGTGTGACCAAATCTAAATTTGATAATAAATATGGGTGTAGGGAAAGTGCAGTAGATGCCATACGAAGAGCAACAGACCTCATGCTTGCTGGAAAACGCGTCATAGTTTGTGGGTATGGTGATGTTGGTAAAGGTACCGCTGCCTCTTTTAGTGGAGCAGGTTCTATAGTTACAGTAACAGAAATAGACCCTATTTGTGCTTTACAAGCGGCTATGGACGGTTTTGAAGTTAAGAAATTGGAAACTGTAGCCCCAACAGCAGATATTATTATTACGACAACAGGTAATAAGGACATCATTAGAGCTAAGCATTTTGAAGCTTTTAAAGACAAAACTATAGTTTGTAATATCGGTCATTTTGATAATGAAATTGATGTAGCTTGGTTGAAAAAGAATCACGGCGATACCCGTGTGGAAATTAAACCACAGGTCGATAAGTATACAATAAATGGCAAAGACATTATTTTATTAGCTGAAGGTCGTCTTGTTAATTTGGGATGCGCAACAGGTCACCCAAGTTTTGTGATGAGTAATTCCTTTACTAACCAAACTCTTGCTCAAATAGAGTTATGGCAAAATGTAGACAAGTATAAAAATGAAGTATACATGCTCCCAAAACACTTGGATGAGAAAGTAGCAAAACTCCATTTAGAACGTCTTGGAGTTGAACTCACAGAGTTGGAAACCGATCAAGCTGATTATATTGGTGTAGAAGTTAAAGGTCCATTTAAACCTGAATATTATAGGTACTAGTTGTAAACTAGTATTTAGTACAAACCAAGCCTAAAGAGCTTGGTTTTTTTATTAAAAATAAGACTCACACCTTATACCGATTTAGCATACAGATGTCGGATAAAATTAGTTTCTCTTTCACTTATTAATCGTCATAAAATGGAACCGTAACTAGGGCTATGCTTATACTTTTTTCCTCAACTAAGTAAAAAACTTGTGCTGAGCTACGTCGTAGTAGGATTCAAATTTTTAATACAACATTTAAAAACTAAATTGGTATTCGAGCTTTTTTAAATCTATTACCTTTAATTTAAATTTCAATACATGCATATACATTTTATAGCGATAGGTGGAAGCGCCATGCATAATCTTGCAATCGCCTTACATGAAAAGGGAGACCAAGTCACGGGTAGTGATGACGAAATCTTTGAGCCTTCCAAAACTAGGCTAAAAATAAAGGGCTTATTACCTGAGGAGTTTGGTTGGTTTCCAGAAAAGTTAACATCAGATATAGACGCTGTTATTCTTGGTATGCATGCCAAAGCAGACAACCCAGAACTTCTAAAAGCTACAGAATTAGGTCTTAAAATTTATTCTTATCCAGAATATCTTTTTGAACATTCCAAGCAAAAAACTAGGGTAGTGATAGGAGGGTCTCATGGTAAGACCACCATTACTGCTATGATTCTACATGTGATGCATTATCACGATAAACAAGTAGATTTTATGGTTGGAGCACAATTGGAAGGCTTTGATACTATGGTTCACCTCACCGAAGAGAACGACTTCATTTTATTGGAAGGGGATGAATATTTGAGTTCTGCATTAGATAGACGGCCAAAGTTTCATCTATATCAACCCAATATCGCTTTGCTAAGTGGAATTGCCTGGGACCATATCAATGTCTTCCCCACCTTCGAAAATTATGTAGATCAGTTTGAATTATTTCTTGATTCCATGACCAATGGGAGTACTTTGGTTTACAATGAGGAAGATGATATACTTACTCAACTGGCTTTAAATGCAAAAAAGCCTACTCGAAAACATGCCTATTCTACTCCAGAACACACCATAGATGACGCGGTAACCTATTTGGAAACTCCAGAAGGTCCATTGCCCGTGGAAGTTTTTGGAACGCATAACTTACAAAATATAGCAGGGGCAAAATGGATTTGTCAACATATGGGCGTAGACCAAGATGATTTCTACGAAGCGATCAATAGCTTTAAAGGGGCGTCCAAAAGGCTGGAAAAAATAGCAGAATCTAATAAAGCTATCGTTTTTAAAGATTATGCGCATTCCCCCTCCAAAGTTTTGGCCACGACAAAAGCGGTGAAAGCACAATTTTCTTCAAAGGTAGTTTTAGCTTGTTTAGAGCTTCATACCTATAGTAGCTTGAATTCAGAGTTTTTGAATGAGTACAAAGAAGCTTTGAATGCGGCAGATGAAGCTGTGGTGTTTTACTCTCCTAAAGCTTTAGAAATTAAACAGCTTGAAGCTATTACCGAAGAACAAATCTTTGAGGCTTTTGGAAGAAAAGACCTGAAAATATTTACCAATCCTGAAGCTTTTAGAGAGTTTTTGAAGTCAAAGTCTTATTTAGACCAGGTTTTATTACTGATGAGCAGTGGGAATTATGGTGGATTGGATTTTGAAGAAATCAAAAATTGGATTCAATAATCTTACTGACTTAAGGTGTTTAAAAACAGATTTAAGCGTTTTTCCTGACTTTTTTTGAGGAGTGTTTTAGCTTTATTAAAATGAGATTCAGTTTTGTCTTGGCTCATCTTGAACCTTCCGTGGAACTCATCTATAGAGACTTCAAGACCTTGTATAAAATGCTTTAACGCAGGAATTTTAGGATGGTTTGATTCAAGCTTAAAGTTGAAATCTAATTGGTTGGTCATTGCTATTAAACTCTCTACCATCGTAGGTTCTTCTATAAAGTTGGCTTTCCCTTTTAAATGAACTTTTGCAAAATTAAAAGTAGGGAGCTCATCAGTTTCAAATTCTGAGGGAGAAATGTAAGCATCGCCTGCATGAAAGATAAGTTCTACCCGGGACTTGTGGATATGCTGAAATTGTGGATTCTCCTTGTTAATATGTCCTACCAATTTGTTATCGAAAATTATAAAAGGGATGTGCGACGTGAAAATTTCTTGGTCATGGAGACTGATTAGGGTGGCTAGCGGAAATAATTCGATAAAGGTTTTTACAGATTCCCAATTTTTGGATGTAAAATGACTTGGTAAATAGCTCATAGTTTAGAAATAATAATATCAAAATTACACTGTTTTTTAGCTGGATTTTAGTTCCGAGTCAATTATTTATGACTTGTTAGTTGTCCAGCTCAGGTTTTTCCTGTTTGATTACCTTTATCTAAATAAGCATTAGTATGAAACCCTCCTCAAAATCGTTTAGTATAAAGAATTGGTCTGAAGGTGATAGACCAAGAGAAAAGTTAATTCATAAAGGTAAATCTAGCTTAAGTGATGCAGAACTTTTAGCGATTTTAATAGGCTCTGGTAATAGGGGAGAAAGTGCTGTTGAGCTTTGTAAACGCATTTTACATGCCTCTGAAAATAGCTTGCAGAAACTCGCCAAATTCAATTTAAGCCAACTTCAAGACTTTAAAGGAATAGGCGAAGCCAAAGCGATTAGTATTATTGCAGCACTCGAGCTTGGGAATAGGAGAGGAGCGGAGTCTGTCCAAGAGCTTAATAAAATTTCTGCAAGTAAGGATGTATTTACGATAATGCATCCTTTTTTAGGGGATTTGGATCATGAGCAGTTTTGGATTCTGATGTTGAACAATTCAAATAAAATTATTTATAAATATCCTTTAAGCAAAGGAGGAATCACTTCCACTATGGTCGACACTCGTTTGGTTTATAAAAGCGCTTTGGCTCATGGCTCTACAGCCCTCATTTTGGTTCATAATCACCCCTCTGGAGCCTTGCAACCTAGCCAAGCGGATAAAACCATTACTCAAAAATTGAAAAATGCCGGTGACCTATTAGATATAAAAATTTTGGATCATATTATTGTTACAGAAAAAACTTATTTTAGCTTCGCAGATGAAGGTATACTTTAATTTATGGAAATATTAGTCTACATTCCAAAACAAACCCCAAGAATCAACTATATCTTTAGACACATGTGTGGAAGGATACTGGGGTTTAAAGTCAAGTTCTGTACAAAAGTTGAAGATTTCATTGCTTTCGAGGGTGTAAAGTTTTCTTACGCTAAGAAAAAATTAGGCAATGAAGTTTTTATCCAAAAGTTCGGTTTGTTAGATGAGCAAGGGATTAACGATCTTAATTTCAGTATGGATCATTGGGAAGAGGTTCCGTGCTTTTTTCGAGTCTCTTCAGAAAGTGAAATTCCTTTTGATATTTTTTCAGCAGCATTTTATTTGATTACACGATATGAAGAGTATCAGCCTCATGTGAAAAATGATGTAGATTCTTATCCTATTGAAGAAAGCTTGGCCCATCAACATGATTTTTTAAAACAGCCAGTGGTAGATGTTTGGGCTTATAAGCTGAAAAAAATATTGGAGGCTAAGTTCCCCAGTATCACTTTTCCGAAGCGAAGGTTTAACAGTCAGTTTTTGATAGCAGTGTCCAAAGCTTTTGAACATAGGCACAATGGTTTTGTAAGATTTGTGGGTGCTTCCTTTAGAGATATTTTTCAACTTCAAATCAAATCGCTTTTTGAACGATTTAAAACTATGTTAAGGCTTCAGCCAGATCCTTATGATATCTATGATGAACTTATAGGTTTTGCAAAGGAAAATAAATTGAAGTTCGATTTTTATTTTCAGTTGAGCAACTACTCTAGATACAGCAAAAGTATAAGCTATAATAAAAGAATCTATCATAGCCTTATTAAATCTATGGGAGATTATGGAGACCTAGGCCTTTTGCCAGGTTTTGATGGTCTTCACGACTATGAAATTCTCAAGAAGGAAATAAAACGTTGGGAAAGTATAGTCAACAGGAGCTTAGTAAAAACTCTTATAAAAAATTACCATCTTAATTTTCCAGATGCCTATCTTAATTTCAACAAGTTGGAAGTCGAGAAAGATTTTTCTATGGGCTATCAAAAAAATATAGGCTTTCGAGCGGGGACTTGTACCGCTTTCCAATTTTATGATTTGAATTTGGAACAAGTGTCTGGACTGGTTATACAACCCTATGTTTTAAATTCCAGGGTTTTAAAAGGCGTAGATATTTATGAAAAAATTGAAGAATTGAAGCAATTAAGATCCGCTATAGCATCAGTAGAGGGACAAATGAATTTCATATTTGAAAATTCAGATTTTGTAGATCGCTATTCTAAAAACGCCATATTTGCACTCATGAAAGAAATGAAACAATGAAAGAGATAACTGATATTTTTTTTGATCTAGATCACACACTTTGGGATTTTGACAAAAACTCAAAACTTACTTTTGAAACTATTTTCAAAAGTTATAATGTCGATTTACCGCTAAACGATTTCCTAGAGGTCTACTTACCTGTGAATAGGAAGTATTGGAAGCTTTTTAGGGAAGGTAAGATCGAGCAAAAAAACCTGAGATTTCACCGTTTGAGCGACGTGTTTGATACGCTTAAGTTCTCAGCATCCGAACAGCTAATTGATGATTTATCTCAAGCTTATATTGAACAATTGCCAAACTATAACCATTTGTTTCCCAATACATTTGAGGTGCTAGACTATTTATCTGCTAAATATAAGCTTCATATTATCACCAATGGCTTTTATGATGTACAACATAAGAAACTAGGAAATTCAAAATTGTCTCCCTACTTTAAGACAATAACCACTTCGGAAGACGCAGGAGTTAAAAAGCCTAACAGGATTATTTTTGATTATGCCTTAGACCTTGCAAAAACTAAGCACTCCCAGAGTATCATGATAGGTGATAGTCTTGAAGCAGATGTAGAAGGAGCTAAGGCTATAGGGATAGAAGCCATATTTTTTGGTTATGATGCAAATTACAAAGGGATCCAAATTCAAAATTTAAACGAACTCAAAACTTTTTTTTAATATGAAATATATAGTAATTTTCATTTTCTCATTATCACTGCAATTTAGTTTTGGACAAACTAAAAGCTTAAATGCTTATGAATATGTTATTGTCCCTATGCAGTTTAATTTTCAATCAGAGTCCAACCAATATAGCCTTAATATTCTTGCACGAGTCTTGTTCCAAGAGGAAGGATTTAAAGTGTATATGGATAAGGAGGAAAAGCCATTAGCTTTAAGATTAGACCCCTGTAAATCCTTAAGAGCAGATGTAATTGATGAAGGTGGTTTTTTAACTACTAAAGTTAAAGTCCTACTTAGAGATTGTTCAGGAAATACTGTTTATCAAACCAGTGAGGGTGTAAGCAGGTTGAAGGATTTTAAAAAATCATACAAAGATGCCTTAAGAAATGCTTTTGAGTCCTTTTCAACAGTAAATTATATTTATGATGAATCTTTGGATACCTCTAAAGATTCAACCAGTAAAGTAGATGAGGTTTCTGAAAGCCAAAGCTTAAACACAGAGGATAAGTATCCAAATAAATCTATTTATAAGTTTGGTGGTGAATTCTATTGGCTGGTTTCTATTTCTTCAGGGGGTTATGATATTTTATCTAGCCAAGGTGAAATAAATTATGCTCAACTTAAAAAGGCAGATAAGGGTTCCTATATTTTTAATTCAAAAACTATAAACGGAGCTGCTTATTTTGATGCGGAAGGAAATCTTATCGTTGAATATATAGACCGAGACTTGGATGAAATTCAAAATGTAGTGTTCAAGAAAATCGACTAGTAGTTATATTTGCCCTTCCATTTTTGTCTTAAAAACTGTCTTAATTGATCTTCTCTTTTATTTTTGCCAGGCTTAAACAAAATTTTATTTGTGAAGTCATCGGGCATAAATTCAGCTTGAATAAAATTGTTTTCATAATTGTGGGCATACTTGTACTCACTCCCATAACCTAAGTCCTTCATCAATTTGGTAGGGGCATTTCTTATGGAAAGAGGTACATTGAGATCTCCAGTTTGTTTTACGAGGGCTTGTGCTTCGTTTATGGCTTGGTAAGAGGCATTGCTTTTTGGCGAAGTTGCTAAGTAAATCACACATTGACTTAAAATTATTCTAGCTTCGGGAAAACCAATTGTATTCACCGCCTGGAAGGTATTATTAGCCATAATAAGTGCGGTGGGATTTGCATTCCCAATGTCTTCGCTGGATAAAATGATAAGTCTTCTAGCAATAAACTTAACGTCTTCACCACCTTCTATCATTCTTGCTAGCCAGTAAACGGCTGCATTGGGATCGCTTCCTCTTATCGATTTTATAAAAGCCGATATGATATCATAATGTTGCTCCCCAGTTTTATCGTATCTAGCAGTTTTTTGTTGAATTTTTTCTTCAACGAGATCATTTGTAATAATGATGTTTTCATCATCTACAGAATTAACGACTAGCTCAAACATATTCAGAAGTTTTCTCGCATCACCTCCGCTCAAGCGAAGCAGAGAAGTAGTTTCTTTTAAAGTTATATCTTTCTTTGACAGGTATTCGTCTTCAGATTTAGCTCTATTTAAAAGCAGAATTAAGTCTTCTTTAGAAAATTCGTTAAGGACATAAACTTGGCAACGTGATAGAAGTGCTGGAATGACTTCAAAACTTGGGTTTTCTGTAGTAGCTCCTATAAGGGTAATCCAGCCTTTTTCTACAGCTCCTAAAAGTGAATCTTGTTGAGATTTGCTAAACCTATGGATCTCATCTATAAATAAAATAGGATTTTTTTGTTCAAATAATCCCTGATCTTGCTTCGCTTTTTGGATGACTTCTCTTACGTCTTTTACTCCACTGCTTATAGCAGATAAAGTAAAAAAGCTTCTCTTGGTTTCTTTAGAAATCAAGTTTGCTAAGGTGGTTTTACCAATGCCTGGGGGTCCCCAAAGAATTATTGACGGTATTAAATCTCGTTTAATCATTTGAGAAATGGTCCCTTTTTCGCCAATTAGGTGAGTTTGGCTTAGGTAATCGGAGAGTTGTTTTGGTCTTAATCTTTCGGCTAAAGGTGCTTTCATAATTCAAAATTAAGAATTTCTTTTCATCCTGTTTTATTTAAATGATTTCTTAACAGACCTCTATTTAATAGTCACTTTTAATACTTTTGAACTATGAAGACTTTAAATCCCATAGACCAACATCATAAATCCTCCTTAGCTCCGGCTATTCTATGGCCGCTTTTAATTTTATTCTCACTATGGATAGTCTATTGGATCGAAATTAGGTTTAGATTTAACTTCACATCCTTTGGGGTTTACCCCAGAGAGGTGAAAGGATTATTCGGTATTTTTGCTTCGCCATTCATTCATGGTGGGATAGATCACATCTATAAAAATTCAATTCCGCTTTTAGTTTTATTAGCCAGTTTATTTTATTTCTACAAAGACATTGCATGGAAGGCTTTGTTCTTTGGATGGCTAACCTCAGGGTTGTTAACCTGGATTATTGCTAGGCCTTCATTTCATATAGGAGCTAGTGGTATAGTTTATTTCTTAGCTTCTTTTTTGTTTTTTAAAGGCATACGTTCCAGAAATTACAGGCTAGTCGCCTTAGCCCTTATCGTGGTCTTTTTATACGGTAGTTTAGTTTGGGGGACTATGCCCGGAGAACCTGGAATTTCATGGGAAGGGCATTTGTCTGGATTTATTTCTGGATTCTTTTTGAGCTTTTTTCTTAAATCGACTCATTTTCAGAATTTACCCCCTTTAAATAAGCCAAAAAAGAAGACGAATTCAGAAGATGAATTTATGAAACAATTTGATGAAAACGGTGATTTTAGACCTTTAGATCCTGACTACAAAGAACCTAACTTTTCACAATCTACAACAGCAGATCAAGTTGAAATTAAATATAATGTTGAGGATAAAGATTGACTTACTTCGCAGCAGTGGTGCTTTGTTGCCTTAGGCATTCATATAAGACTACCCCACAGGCCACAGAAACATTTAAAGATTCAATACTGCCAAGCATAGGAAGTTTTCCCTTTTCATCCACCATTTTCAATATGCTTGGTTGGATCCCCTCTCCTTCACCACCCATTAGTAGAGCTAGTGGTTTATTGAGTTCCAACTCATAAATGGAGGTATTTGTTTTTTCTGTAACCGCAACAATTTCTACACCAGACGATTTTAAATAGAATAAAGCATCTTTAAGATGATCTACTTTACATATAGAAATATTGAAAGCTGCTCCGGCAGAGGTTTTTATAGTTTCGTTGTTCACTTGAGCACTTCCGCTCTTAGGTAAAATGACTGCATCTACACCAGTACATTCTGCCGTCCTTAGAATAGCTCCCAAGTTTCTTACATCGGTAATACCATCTAAAAGCATGAACAAAGGTTTTTCCTTGCTTTCTAAAACCTTTTCAATAGTTGTTTCAAAATCACTGTAACTTATTTTTGAAGCATGAGCAATAGCTCCTTGGTGGTTAAACTGTTCGTATTTTTTAAACTTTTGGATGGGGACGTATGATACCTTTATTGTGTTCTGCTCTGCCAGACCTTCAATTTCCTTAAGTTTAGGATTGTCAGAATCCCGTAGTAAGATAATTTTTTCGATGTCTTTGTTTTGCCTTAAGGCTTCAACAATACTATGTATTCCAAAAATGATGTGGGATTCTTCCATAATTCTAAATTTAAAAGGGATTGACAAAATTATGTCAATCCCTTTAGTAAACCTATAAAATACTAACTTATTCTTTAATGATTCTACTCTGGATAGAGTGTTGACCATCAATCAAGTTTGCAATATATACACCATTTGATAAGGAGCTTAGATCTACACTCAAAGCATTGGGATTGTTGAAATCACTTACACTTAAGATTTCTCTACCCATTATGTCATAAATTGATACGCTTACTTCATTACTAAATCCAAAATCTTTAGATGAAATATTCAGGTTATCTTTAACCGGATTTGGCCAAAAACTTGTAGATTCTGTAGTGAAGTTTTCAGAGCTTAGCGTGCTTGATGTTATTCCTGTCACTATTATACTTACAACCTGAGTTTCATCATCAAGAGTCCCTTTGTGTGAAACTTCAACTGTATAGGTATCATTAGAACTATTGTCTATGTTGATAATTTCAACAGTATCTACAGTATTATCTCCTTTGATTGCTGGCGAAGTTAAGTTCTCCAGGTCTAATTTCCATGGAAAATATTCTGTCCCATCAGAGCCGATAATTTTTAAATCAATATCATTAACAAGTGCGGGTCTTGGGTTATTAATATCGTTTTCTAAGGCATCACCTCTTACATCCGTCCACACTACTCCAACTTCCAACTCTTCAAATTGATCTTTAGTTACATTAAATGTATAGGTTGAATTATTTACAAGTGTATGCTCAAAGATCATAGTTATATCTTCGTCATTTATAATGGCTTCAGCCGCTTTTTTACTGTTCATGATACCCCATCCTCCAATGGGATCTGGCCCTTCTGGACCAAAATCATCAGCTGTTACACATATTAAAGCCTTAAGTGTTGAAGCTAACATGTATTTGCTGTTTAATCGGCTATATAGTTCTTGTAAGAGAGCTGCAGAGCCAGTCACATTTGGAGCAGACATCGAAGTTCCTGTAGCTCTCGCATAAGCTGAGTTGCTAGTATTACTTGTGGAAAAAAGTTGAGTTCCTAATCCAGTAATATCTGGCTTGATTCTTCCATCATCTGTTGGTCCTTGTGAACTGCTGCTATTAATTGTTGCAGAAACCATGTTACTATCATTATCTAATTCTACATCTGAAGCATTGGCAACAACTAAATTATTTTTAGCATTCTTATTTCCTGTCAATTTATCCAATCTTGACCCTAAACCACCTTGATATACTGCATTGCCATCATTTCCAGCAGAAACTACCATTAAATAATATGGGTTTAATCTGATAACAGCATCCCACGATCTTGCAGGACCACTATAAGCTCCCATATACCATTCATTATCATCTAAGCTTCCAACTGGAACACCATAAGAATGATTAGAAAGTAATAAGTCGTTATCTCTTGCCTGCAGCAAAGCTTCTGTGACATCACTTAAATTATCGAAAGCTATTAAATTTGCTTTTGTTGCCATACCAGTAGCATTTGAATTTAAACCTTTAGCGGCTAGAGTACCAGCTACGTGAGTGGCGTGAAAACTTGATTGATCAACATCGTCTGAGATAGTTATTCTACTGTCTCCATTATCATCTCTGAATTCTAAGTGGTTAAGTAAAGGGTGACCGCCGACTTCCCAAATGCCAATTTCTAATCTATCACCCTCTAAATCTAATTGTAAATCTCCGTCTAATTGTAAAAAATTAGTTCTGGTAGCTCTTGCAGCTTCCTCATTGTGATTTTCGACATGAATGGGTTTTCCATTAATGACATCTACTAAAACACTAAACCGATCTGATTTATAATTCTGGTGATTCTCCAAATAAACTCTAACTCTTTCTTTTCTTGTTTCTTCATTGCTTTTGATTTCGTCTTCAATTCCTTTATTATCCTGACCAAAACTAATAAAGGATATAAAGATTATAAGAATTGATAATATTTTTGTAATTGTTTTCATTTTTTTTTCTTTAAAAATACAATAATTTATAATGTAGACACAAAAAAGGGCTAAGTGTTTATAACATAGCCCTTTTATTATGGTTTAATAATTAGTAATTACCTCGACTTTGAATTAAGTGTAGCTCGTCCACCCGTCACATAAGATGGAGAATCTACGACCTTTAGAACAATTCGTTGAGCCTCTTCAGGTAAGCTATTGTTTGTAACAGTTATGGTAACTTCTGCAGTTCTTTCATTTGCAGGAATTACTACTTGAGCATCGAACGTAAAATTATCTGTTGTAATTTCATTTTCTGCTGTATCTATTTCTATTCCAAAACTTCTTTCGGAATTTGATACATCTGAAACGAAAACCTCAGCTGTCTTATCTCTCGAATCTCCTGGATTCAAATTTACATTACTACTTCCTCCAATTCCAACAAATCCCACAACTGTATCTCTGTCTTCTTCAAAATCTTCATAATCATCACAAGAAATGAAGGGAGACGTTAACAATAAAAGGAAAACTAATCTTAAAATATGTTTCATAATTTTATTTTTTAATATCCTGGGTTTTGTACTATGTTTGGATTTGTATCTAGAGTAGTCTGCTCAAAAGGCATTTGGAATTTAATATCTCCAGCTGGAAGATTTTGAACTACTGGCGGAGTTCCTGAACCATCTGCATATTCGCCAAAAGGTTCTCTTTGTACACTTTCACCATATCTTTTTATATCTAAAAATCTTTGATATTCAAAAGCAAATTCAAGTCTTCTTTCTAACTTAATAGCAGCTAATAAGGCATTTCCAGATTCACCATTTGGTGGAGTTAAGTAACGTTTTGTTCTTATCTCGTTTAGAGCTGCCAATGCTTGTGCAGATTGATTTAATCTAAAATGAGCTTCAGCTCTATTCAACGAAGCTTCGCCTGCTCTTAATATTTTATAATCTACAACACCATCATTCTGTCCTTCTCTTCCGAAAAGTTTCCTTATACCATTTAGATCCTTGCCACCGTTAGCAGCATCCAATATATAAGCTTCTTTGCGAATGTCGTCGTCAGCATATAAATCAACTAACTCTTTCGAAACTACATATTCAGCAATTAAAGATGACTGTATACCTTGATTCCAAGCTACTCCTATTTGGTTATTTAAGATAGGGTTTTCGTTTTCAATTGAGAATAATAAACCATTATCCGAAACTGTACTATCATCCCAAATTCCTACAAAACCATCTCTATCAGCAACTGGAGTTGAAACTTGGTTTGCAGCATCAATCGAATTTTGCCATTGTCCCATGTACAAATAAACGCGAGATAACAAAAGATTTACAGATTCTTTACCCATACGTCCATCAGGATTGGTATCGTTTATATCCCTAGCTGCATCTTTAAGATCGTCAACTATAAAGCTATAAACTTCTCCAACAGTGTTTCTCGCTGGTTCTATATTTACATCTGCGACAGTTACATACGCAACTCCCAAACTGGAATTTGCATCTGCGGATTGTGTTGGTATTTTTCCCCAATATGATACTAAATGAAAATGAGCAAGTGCTCTTAAGGCTTTCGCTTCAGCTATAATATTGCCTTTACTTTCTCCTTCAAAAGCCTCAACAAATTGCAAGACTTGGTTAGATCTATAGATAAGAGCATAGGCATTGGTATACATATCTGTCATACTTGAATTTACAGAATACGTATATTCATGTAAATATCTTTTGGTTAGTCTTCCAACAGTCGCTAATGTAGCATTGTCTGCAAGGACATCTGCCGCAGACAAGACGGATCCATTACCAGAAGGTCCGTATAGTCCACCCGTTAATAGTGTGGAGTAAACACCCCTTATTCCATTTTCAAAATCTGAGGCTGAAACAAAGGCATTTTGTGTTCCAAAATCATCGAATGGAATCTGATCTAGATTACTTTCACAAGAGGTTAAAATTCCAATAGTGAAAACAAAAATTAAACCTTTTTTAAATATATTTTTCATTTTTTTTGTTTTTTTGTTTAGAAGCTTACATCAAGTCCAATTTGGAATGATTTTAAATTTGGGTAGCTATATAGTGTAATTTCACCTGGTGCGACCGTATTACCAAAAGAAATAGATTCACCAGAGGATATACCTACTTCAGGATCTCCGTAAAAATCGGTAAAGGTCAGTAAGTTTTGACCCTGTACGTAAAATCTTAGAGAACTAAATGGAGTTTTCTCTAATACCTCCTTCGAAAAGTTATAGGCTAAAGTGACATTTCTTAATCTTATATAATCCCCCTTCTCAAGAAATCTATCAGAATTTACATTAATATCATCTTGTCTGTAAAGTGGACTAGGTTGAACATTGGTATCTCCTGGTTGTTTCCAGTAATTAAAGGCAGAAGTTGCTTGGTTACTGTCTACCTGATCACCATCAGCGTTTCTTTGTTGCCTTACAACGTTATTAATCCAGTTCCCACTTTTAAAAACAAAATCTGTTCTTAAGCTTATATTTTTATATCTAAAATTACTATAGAAACCCCCTTCTATATCTGCTATAGTAGATTTGCCTTGGAGTACACGAGCATCTTCTGCATCCTCTTCTGTTAAAGCATCTGCAAATACAACATTGTTATTTGCATCTAGATACTGAGAACGTCCTGTTGCTGGATCTACACCTGCCCATCTTACCAAGTTATGTTCGTTAATCTTAGCGCCTTCTCTATATAAGATATTAAATGTGTTAGGGAATACATCTTCACCGTCAGGTAAGGAAACAATTTCCGTATCTAAAAAAAGTACATTTCCTCCAAGTGTCCAAGATACATCTTCGTTTCTTATAACATCACCTCGTAAAGAGATTTCGAAACCTGTGTTTTGAATTTCTCCTAAGTTACCATTAACACTTTCTATTCCTGATTCATCTGCTTTGGGTATTTCAAATAATAGATCTTCTGTATCTCTTATAAAATAGTCACTTACAGCGGTTAAACGACCGTTGAACATGCTAAGTTGAACACCAATATTTGTATTATAAGAAGTTTCCCATTTCAAAGCTGAATTTTCAATATTTGAAGGGATAGTAGAACTTCCTCCTGGATATGAGTTGAAACCAACAGTTCCTAGCTGAGAATACCTACCAAGTCCTGATCTGTTTCCAGTTGTACCATAAGAACCTCTAAATATCAATTCATCTATAGGCTCTACATCAAAAAAGTTTTCTCTAGAGATGTCGTAACCTCCACTAACACTAAAAAAGAAACCATATTGTTCTCCAGAACCAAAGTTTGAGGAGCCATCAAAACGTCCAGAAGCTGTGAATAAATATTTTTGGTCAAAGTCATAATCTGCAAAAAGACCATAAGATACCAATGCCAATCTGGATCTTCCTGAAGAACCGAAAGTTACTTCAGCTGCACTAGCTTGGGTAGTTAGTAATGGAGAAGAAAAACCTCTACTGCTTACATTGTAGCTATTAAATTCGTTCATGTTGTATTCATATAATCCAAGTAAGTTTAAAGTATTTTTACCCTTTTTTAGATTATAGTTTAGCGAATTGGTTACGGTTAGGTCAAAACTATAAGAACCATTATCTGTTTTAGTTCCTGGGAATTCAGCACTTCCAATTAATTCTTGAAGAATACCACCTGGCTTGGATGCTCTATCCGATCTTTCGTTTAAACTATTGATAGATGCTCTAAAATTATATGAAAAATTGTCTGATAGTTTTATATCAGCTGTAAAGCTTGAAGATAAAAGATTATCGATATTTTTTGATGGTTCTGATATCAATGCGCCTCTAAGATTAAAACTTGTTGAAGTTGGAGAATACACTGGATTTCCAGATGCATCTAGAACTGGATTTCCTACATCATCCAAAACAAATTCTGTTTCGTAAGGATTATAGTCCAACATTGCTCTAAATGCGTTTTGTACATTGTTTCTATCTCTAGGCTCGTCACTAGTAGATCTTGAATAGCCAACATTTACACCAATTTTCAACCACTCTTTAGCATCAAAATTGACATTAAGACGAGTATTTATTCTTTCAAAACCTCCTATTTGATCTATAATACCCGTGTTTCTATCGTGACCTGTAGAGAAGTAATAATCTAGTTTTTCTGAACCTCCAGAAATAGAAACATTGTTACTTTGCAAAATACCTTTTCTAAGAATAAGGTCTTCCCAATCTGTTTGGTTATCCAAAAGAAATTGACGTTCAGGAGACCCAGGTTCAGTTGTAACACCAGGTAAACCAGAAGCACCTGAGATGCCTAAGGCAAACATCTCAGCTTCATATTGGAACTTTTGCTGAGCATTCATCATTTTAAAATTTGGTTCTATTCGTTCGGTTTGTCCAAATCTAGAATTTAAAGTTATTTTTGCATCTTTGTTACGGTTACCGCTTTTAGTGGTAATAATAACAACTCCGTTTGCTCCCCTAGATCCATATCTTGCTGTAGTTGAAGCATCTTTTAAAATTTTAATTTCTGCAATATCAGAGTTAGGGATAGCAGCTAAAACATCCTCATCGATAGGTGCCCCATCAACTAAGTAAAGAGGTGAAGAAGCTCCAGCAGTTAAAGAACCTGTACCACGTATTCTTACGAATGCACCTTGCCCTGGCTTACCATTTGCAGCGGTTACTTGTACCCCTGCTGCCTTACCTTGTAGCAAATTATCAATTGTAGTTGTAGGGGCAAGTTCATTTATCTCGGCAGCTGAAATGGTTACTGTAGCAGATGTTGCTACTGTTTGGTTTCTGTTAGAATATCCTGTAACGATGACCTCATCCAATGTAGCAGAATCTATAGACATATTCACATCTATTTGTAGTTTATTACCAATTTTTACATTTTTAGTAGTAAAACCAACATACCTGAAGATTAAGGTTTGATCCGGACTTGCCTGAATAGAATAATTTCCATCAAAATCTGTCTGTGTTCCAGTATTTTCTCCCTTTATTAAAATGTTTACACCTGGTAGCGGGAGACCGTCAGGATCTGTTACCGTTCCAGTAACAGTATTCGTCTGTGCAAAGGTTATCTGCACGAATAACACTAAAATTAGTGTTAAAATTCCATTTAACTTTGTTCTCATTTTTTTGTTTATTTGAATTAGCCTACGCCAAAAATCAAAAAATAAAGTTAATCCTACAACTTATATTAGTATTATTTTAATAATGATCATGTTAAAACTTAATATGAACATAACCTTTATTAGAAAAAAGAGGTGAAATTGATATGTATTCTTGTGTTAGAAAAGTTTGATTCTTGCACGTTAGATACCGAATTTGCTATGATGAGATTAAAAACCCCTGCTTTCGACTTTAGGCCAATACCCACGCCGTATCCTAGTATGTTTTCGTTAATATTATTGAGTTTATTTTCATAATTTCCTACATCAATCACAGTATTTGCATACAAATTTGTATCTAAAATGTATCTATATTCAGTTTGTAGGACTGCAAACCTAGAGGCTAAAAGGCTGTTTTCGCCAAATCCACGTATAGAGTTGACACCTCCAAAGCGAAATAACTCATTGTTAAGCAAGTTATTAGAAATTAGGATTTGGCTATTGAGATTCAGGTAAAGCTTGTTGCGATAATTGATCTTAATTTGGTGTTGGCCGTTTATAGTTAACTTGTACTGGTCCGTGTTATTTTTTGTTTTCCTGTTTCCTAGGGAAAGATTTAATCTCACAAAAGTATTCACCCCAAAAAGTTGTCTAGGGCCGAATTTTAGAAATTCTGCACCAATTCCATAAAACGAGGACTTGTAATTTTCTATGTCTGATACTGAATCAAGGTTTTCCGATTCTAGACTTGTCGAGTTTGTGAATTCTGCGGTCCCTTTTAGGTTGAGCTTTTCATTGAGATAATACTTTAGTTCAACAGTTTGTGAGCTATTGGAAAATGCGGAGTCTCTTCTGAAGATTCTTAAGTCGGCTCCAAGGCTTACAGGAGAGCTAAATACAAATGGTAATTCGATATTCCCTTCAAAAGTTTGTTGTCCACTACCATCGTTTTTATAAATTATCCCAAGGCGTTCTCCAAAATTCAGATTATTTAAAAGCACCATGTTTAGATAGCCATTCAATTCGAAGTCGCTGTTTTCATTACTTCCGAAACCTAGAAAACCATCGAAGGTGTTGGAATTGAATTTTTCTAAATAAAGGAAGAGTTCTGTAGAGTCTTTTTTAAATAATACTTCAGTAGGTTTTTTAACAGAGATGAAAGGGATGTTATCGAGTTTTTCTGTTTTTTGTTGTAGTCGTGACTCTATGAATTCAGACCCGATTTTAAGACCAGTAAAATAGGATATATAGTTTTTTGGTAGCGATTCGTATCCTTTTATATTTATTTTATCTATTCTTCTTTTCAGGCCGCTCTCTATAACAAGATTCGCATTTAGAGCATGACCTTTTTTAAACTCCAGATCTGTTAAAAATGACTTACCAAAAGATAAGCCTTGAGCCTTCAATTCCTCAATAATAGTTTTTTGAAAGAGTTCAATGTTCTGGTAGGCTAGGCCAATTTTTTGTCCATCGATTTTAATCGTCTTAGGAATATAAATTAAGTCTTTTTCGTTTATCCCTATATATAAGGAGTCTATTTTTTGATTTAAACGGATAGTAGCTAGAAGTTTTTTATCGGTAATCTTTTGGTCCAATTCTAAGAAAGGATACCCAATTCTCTTTAAACTATCAATTTTTAGTTTTAATTCAGCTTCAGCAGCATTGAAGGAGTTAAGCGTAAACTGCTTTGAGCTCAGCAAAGAATCCTTCATTGTATTCACTTGTAAGTGTATTGTTTGGCTATGTGAATAAAAAGTAAGACCCACAACGCATAAAAAAGTAAATAGTAGTTTGAGCATTTTGCTTCAGAGGTCTAAGTTATTTTTGTAATCGCATAGGTATATAAACGATTTTTATAGGCGAAGTGTATGTTTGATTTCATAATGTTGAATTGGATTGTTTAATAATGAGGAGCCTAAGAAATCTGAAATGTCTTAATTGCTGAAAATTAATCAATTATAATTTGTTATTTAAAATTATATATCTACATTTGCAAACCTTAAAAATAAGAGTTTTTTTAAACAATTCAAGTAAAACTATGCCAACAATTTCACAGTTAGTAAGAAAAGGAAGACGCAAGATGACTAAGAAGAGCAAATCGGCGGCTTTAGATTCTTGTCCTCAAAGACGTGGAGTTTGTACGCGAGTTTACACAACTACACCAAAAAAACCTAATTCAGCAATGCGTAAAGTTGCTCGTGTTAGATTAACAAATGGTAAGGAAGTAAACGCATACATTCCAGGTGAAGGACATAATCTACAGGAGCATTCGATAGTATTAGTTAGAGGCGGGAGAGTTAAAGATTTACCTGGTGTAAGGTATCATATTGTTCGTGGTGCTTTAGATACAGCAGGAGTAGAAGGTCGTCTGCAGCGCAGATCAAAGTATGGTGCTAAGAGACCTAAAAAATAATCAGAGTTAAAGTAAAGAAATGAGAAAAAGACAGGCCAAGAAACGTCCTATACTTCCAGATCCAAAATTTCACGATCAATTGGTAACCCGATTTGTGAATATGATGATGTGGGACGGAAAAAAATCAATTGCTTTTAAAATCTTTTATGATGCAATGGATATCATTGAAGAGAAAAAGCAAGATGATGAAAAATCCGCTTTAGAAATTTGGAAAGAAGGATTATCTAATGTAATGCCCCACGTTGAAGTAAGAAGTAGACGTGTTGGAGGTGCTACTTTTCAGATACCTTCTCAAATAAGACCAGATAGAAAAATATCTATTGCTATGAAATGGCTGATAGGTTATTCTAGAAAGCGAAATGAAAAAACTATGGCAGCTAAATTAGCTGGTGAGTCTATGGCAGCTGCGAAAGAAGAAGGTGCAGCGGTTAAAAAACGCTTAGATACCCATAAAATGGCTGAAGCCAATAAAGCATTCTCACATTTTAGATTTTAAATAATGGCACAAAGAGATTTAAAATTTACTAGAAATATAGGGATTGCTGCTCACATTGACGCTGGTAAAACAACGACTACTGAGCGGATTCTATATTATACGGGTATAAGTCATAAGATAGGTGAGGTTCATGATGGCGCAGCTACTATGGACTGGATGGAGCAGGAGCAAGAAAGAGGAATTACGATTACTTCTGCAGCTACACATTGTACATGGTTATATAGGGAACAAGATTATATGGTTAATATCATCGATACTCCAGGTCACGTTGACTTCACAGTTGAAGTAGAGCGTTCTTTGAGAGTTTTGGATGGTGTTGTTGCTTTGTTCAGTGCAGTAGATGGTGTTGAACCACAATCTGAAACTGTTTGGAGACAGGCTGATAAATATAAGGTACCACGTCTTGGTTTCGTTAATAAAATGGATAGACAAGGGGCGAATTTCTTTAATGTGTGTAAGCAAGTTAAAGAGATGTTAGGAGGTAATCCTGTTCCCTTACAAGTTCCAATTGGTGACGAAATTGATTTTAAAGGAGTTGTTGACTTAATTTCTAAGAAAGCAATTATTTGGAATGAAGATGACTTCGGTATGACTTATCAAGAAATTGATATTCCTGCTGAGTTAGAAGCCGAAGTAACAAAATATAGAACTGAACTTGTTGAAGCTGTTGCTGAGTATGACGATCAGTTAATGGAGAAGTTTTTTGAAGATGAAAGTTCAATTAGCGAAGATGAGATTATTGCTGCTTTAAGAGCTGCAACTATCGATATGTCTATTATACCCATGATGTGCGGTTCCGCTTTTAAAAATAAAGGTGTTCAGGCTATGCTTGATGCCGTAATGAGATACCTTCCATCTCCAGTAGATGTTGAAGCTATTGAAGGACACAATCCTGATACAGGTGAAGTTGAAACTAGAAGACCTCATGTAGATTCTCCTTTTTCAGCTTTAGCTTTTAAAATTGCTACTGATCCTTTCGTAGGTCGTTTGGCCTTTTTTAGAGCTTATTCCGGTAGACTAGAGGCAGGTTCATATGTATTGAATAACCGTTCTGGTAAAAAAGAGCGCATATCAAGAATGTATCAAATGCACTCCAATAAACAAGAGCCAATTGACTATATTGAAGCTGGAGATATTGGTGCTGCGGTAGGTTTTAAGGACATCAAGACTGGTGATACACTTACAAATCTCAAAAATCCACTTGTTCTGGAATCTATGTCGTTTCCAGAGCCAGTTATTGGTATAGCTGTTGAGCCTAAAACTAAAGCTGATGTTGAAAAACTCAATATTGCTTTGGGTAAACTTGCTGAAGAAGATCCTACTTTTAAGGTTAAGACTGATGAAGTTTCGGGCCAAACAATTATATCTGGTATGGGTGAGCTTCACATTGAAATTTTAGTAGATCGTTTAAAACGTGAATTTAATGTTGAAGTTAACGAAGGTGAGCCTCAAGTTGAATATAAAGAAGCTGTAACTAAAACTGCAAACCATAGAGAAGTTTACAAAAAGCAATCTGGTGGTCGTGGTAAGTTTGCTGATATACTATTTGAAATGGGACCTGTTGATGAAGATTTCGAAGGCGCTGGTTTACAATTTATCGATAAAATTAAAGGAGGTAGAATTCCTAAAGAATTCGTTCCTGCTGTAGAAAAAGGATTCACGGAAGCCATGAAGAATGGTCCTCTTGCTGGATTTAGAATGGATACATTAAAAGTGACTCTTCTGGACGGATCTTTTCACCCTGTAGATTCTGATCAACTTTCTTTCGAACTTGCTGCAAAGCTTGGTTATAAGTCAGCCGCAAAAGCTTCGGGAGCTATTGTTTTAGAGCCTATCATGAAAGTAGAAGTCGTGACTCCAGAATTGAACATGGGAGATATTGTTGGGGATTTGAATCGAAGAAGAGGTCAAGTTAATGACATGTCGGATAGATCTGGTGCTAAAATCATAAAAGCTGACGTTCCGCTTTCAGAAATGTTTGGTTATGTGACTACTTTGAGAACTTTATCATCGGGTCGTGCAACATCCACAATGGAATTTTTAAAATTTGAAGAAACACCTTCTAGTATTTCTGAGAAAGTAATCAAAAATGCTAAAGGTTTAAACGACTAATTAGAACTTATTATGAGTCAAAAAATAAGAATTAAACTAAAATCATATGACTATAACTTAGTGGATAAGTCCGCTGAGAAAATTGTCAAGACAGTTAAGACGACTGGTGCTGTGGTTACTGGACCAATTCCATTGCCTACGCAACGTAAAATCTTCACTGTATTAAGATCTCCACACGTTAACAAGAAAGCGAGAGAGCAATTCCAATTAGATTCTTTTAAGCGATTATTAGATATTTATAGCTCCTCATCAAAAACTATCGATGCTTTGATGAAGCTCGAGTTACCAAGTGGTGTAGAAGTAGAGATCAAGGTTTAATCTAAATATTGGAAAGATACTTATTGTAACTTTCCAATAACAAATCCTAAACTAGGTTTAGGGTAACATGTCCCGAGCATTTGACGAGGGAAAAACGGAGGAAAAATGCATTCAGGTCGAACGTTTTTTTCGGGCCTGAATTTTTTTTAAATAAATAGTAATAATCAAAAATCAATTATGTCTGGGTTAATAGGAAAAAAAATCGGCATGACTAGCATCTTCGATGAGAATGGAAAGAATATTCCATGTACCGTTATAGAAGCTGGACCATGTGTAGTTACCCAAGTCAGAACCAACGAGGTTGACGGGTATGAAGCGCTTCAACTTGGTTTCGATGACAAATCAGACAAAAATGCCACCAAAGCAGACTTAGGTCACTTTAAGAAAGCTGGTAGTTCTGTCAAAAGAAAAGTCATTGAATTCCAAGGATTCAAAGAAGAGTATAAGTTAGGTGATCACATCACAGTAGACTTATTTAAAGAAAATGAATTTGTAGACGTAAGTG
Organism: Psychroflexus sp. MES1-P1E; assembly: GCF_002836055.1. Taxonomy (GTDB): domain Bacteria; phylum Bacteroidota; class Bacteroidia; order Flavobacteriales; family Flavobacteriaceae; genus Psychroflexus. The sequence continues at coordinate 42,154 of NZ_PJBS01000310.1, read as the reverse complement.
CTACATCTAAAGGTAAAGGATTCCAAGGAGTTGTAAAACGTCATGGCTTTGCAGGTTCACAACGAACTCACGGCCAACAAAGTATGTTGAGAGCTCCAGGTTCTGTAGGTGCTGCCTCATATCCGGCTCGTATTTTCAAAGGAATGAAAATGGGTGGACAAATGGGAAGTCAAAAAGTAAAAGTTCAAAATCTAAGAGTGTTGAAAGTGGTTCCAGAAAAGAACTTGATTGTGATCAAGGGCTGTGTTCCTGGACATAACAACACTTATGTAACTATTCAGAAGTAATGAAAGTATCAGTATTAGATATAAAAGGAAAAGAAACAGGTAGAGAGGTCGAACTCTCCGAATCTGTTTTTGGATTGGAACCTAATGATCACGTTGTTTATCTTGATGTAAAGCAGCACTTGGCTAATAAACGCCAAGGAACGCATAAAGCAAAAGAGAGAGCAGAGATTGTTGGTAGTACAAGAAAGATCAAGAAGCAAAAAGGAACGGGTACAGCTCGTGCAGGTAGCATTAAATCTCCTATTTTTAGAGGTGGTGGTCGCGTATTTGGTCCTAGACCTAGAGATTATCATTTCAAATTAAACAAGAAGCTGAAGCGTCTTGCGAGAAAGACTGTTCTCTCCCAAAAACTTAAAAACAACCAGTTGATGATTGTTGAAGATTTTGGATTTGAAGCTCCGAAGACAAAAGAGTTTTTAAACCTTCTTGATAACCTGAACATTAGAGACAAAAAGTCTTTGATAGTCTTGGATGAGTCGAATAAAAATGTATATTTATCGTCCCGTAATTTGAAAACTGCTAAAGTTGTAAATGTTTCAGAATTAAACACTTACAATATCATGAACAGCAATGTTTTATTAATTTCCGAAAGCAGATTAGATGAATTACAAACTAATCTCAACAAATAACAGCTATGGACATCTTGGTAAAACCAATTATTACAGAGAAAGCAACAAATGAAAGCGAATTAAGAAATGCTTTTACTTTTGCTGTAAATCGTAATGCTAACAAAATCCAAATAAAGGAGGCTGTTGAGTCCGCTTATGGCGTTACGGTCGAAGGAGTGCGTACGTTGAATGTTATTCCAAAAATCAAATCCCGTTACACTAAGACTGGAATGGTGACTGGAAAAACATCTGCATACAAAAAGGCTATTATTAAAGTAGCTGAAGGAGAAACAATTGATTTGTATAGTAATCTATAAGCTTAAAACATGTCGGTTAAAAAAATAAAACCAAATACACCAGGACAGAGATTTAAGGTCGCTAATGGCTTTGATGCCATTACTGCTAGCAAGCCTGAGAAATCTTTGCTTGCCTCTCGTAAACGTTCCGGTGGTAGAAATAATCAAGGGAAAATGACTATGCGCTATATTGGTGGTGGTCATAAAAAACGTTACAGAATTATCGACTTCAAAAGAGATAAGAAAGATATCCAAGCTGAAGTCATGACTGTGGAATACGATCCTAATAGAACAGCTTTCATCGCCTTATTGAATTATGAGGATGGAGAGAAAAGATATATCGTTGCTCCTAGTGGAATAAAAGTGGGTCAGAAAATTGTTTCTGGTCTTTCTAATGTTCCTACTGAAATAGGGAATGCAATGCCATTATCTCAAATCCCTTTTGGAACTATAATTTCTTGTGTAGAATTAAGACCTGAACAAGGAGCTGTAATGGCTCGTAGTGCAGGTACTTTTGCACAATTGATGGCCAAAGATGGCAAGTACGTAACGATTAAGCTTCCTTCTGGCGAGACTAGAATGATATTGTCTGCATGTATAGCCACTGTAGGTGCTGTATCGAACAGTGATCACCAGTTAACTATATCTGGTAAAGCTGGTAGAAGTAGATGGTTGGGTAGAAGACCGAGAACAAGACCTGTAGTGATGAACCCAGTCGATCACCCAATGGGTGGAGGTGAAGGTAAGTCTTCAGGTGGTCATCCAAGATCAAGAAATGGTATTCCAGCTAAAGGATTTAAAACACGTTCTAAGACTAAGCCTAGTAATAAGCACATCATAGAACGTAAAAAGAAATAAGATATGGCACGTTCATTAAAGAAAGGACCTTTTGTCCATTATAAATTAGATAAGAAAGTTGCTCAGAACCTAGACTCAGGTAAAAAGTCTGTGATCAAAACATGGTCTAGAGCATCCACCATTACTCCTGATTTCGTTGGTCAGACTTTTGGTGTCCACAACGGTAGACAATTTGTACCTGTTTTTATTACAGAAAACATGGTAGGTCACAAGCTTGGAGAATTTTCTCCAACTCGTACTTTTCGTGGTCATCAGGGTTCAAAGAATAAAGGAAAAAAATAATTGAACAATGGGAGTAAGAAAAAGAAATAAAGCAGAGATGCTTAAAGAGGAAAAAAGTCAACTTGCTATTGCAAAATTGAATAATTGTCCAACCTCACCCCGTAAAATGAGGTTAGTAGCCGATTTGGTTAGAGGTAAAGATGTTGCTCATGCTTTGCAAATACTAAAGTTTAGTACTAAAATCGCATCAGGTAGATTAGAGAAGTTAGTTCTTTCTGCCATTGCCAACTGGCAAGCCAAAAATGAGGATGCAGATTTAGAGCAAGCCAGAGTTTTTATAAAGGAAATTAAAGTAGATAGTGGCAGTATGTTAAAACGTCTTCGCCCAGCCCCACAAGGCCGTGCACATAGAATACGTAAACGTTCAAATCATGTCACTCTTATACTAGGAGAAAAAATTAACACTGAAAGCTAGATAGACTATGGGACAAAAAACAAATCCAATCGGCAATAGACTTGGTATCATTAAAGGATGGGAGTCCAACTGGTACGGAGGTAACGATTACGGTGATAATCTTGCAGAAGATCACAAGATTAGAAAGTATATCCATGCTCGTTTAACTAAAGCTAGTGTTTCGCGCGTAATTATTGAGCGTACGCTTAAACTTGTAACCGTTACTATTACTACTGCAAGACCCGGTATTATTATTGGGAAAGGTGGTCAGGAAGTAGACAAGTTAAAAGAAGAACTCAAAAACATTACGGATAAGGAAGTCCAGGTCAACATCTTTGAGATCAAGAGACCTGAATTAGATGCCTTTCTTGTTGCTACCAGTGTGGCACGACAAGTTGAGAACAGAATTTCTTACAGAAGAGCTACAAAAATGGCAATTGCAGCAGCTATAAGAATGAATGCTGAGGGTATTAAAATTCAAGTATCTGGACGTTTAAACGGAGCAGAAATGGCTCGAGTTGAAACTTATAAAGAAGGACGTATTCCTTTGTCCACGTTTAGAGCAGACATTGACTATGCATTGGTTGAATCTCACACTACCTATGGTAGATTGGGTATCAAAGTATGGATCATGAAGGGTGAAGTATATGGAAAACGTGAGTTATCTCCATTAGTTGGCCTTGCTAACAGTGACACCAAAGGAAAAGCGAGACGACCTAAAGCTCGTCGTAGAAAATAATCATTAAAGATTAATATAAGAGATGTTACAGCCTAAAAGAACAAAATTTCGTAAGCAGCAAAAGGGAAGTATGAAAGGGGTCTCACAAAGAGGTCATAGACTTTCAAACGGAACTTTTGGAATTAAATCTTTAGATTCTTCTTTTGTTACTGCAAGACAAATTGAGGCTTCACGTATCGCAGCAACTCGCTACATGAAAAGAGAAGGTTCTATCTGGATCAAGATATTTCCAGACAAACCTATCACTAAAAAGCCTCTTGAAGTCCGTATGGGTAAAGGAAAAGGTTCTGTAGAATATTGGGCAGCTGTTGTTCAGCCTGGTCGTATTTTATTTGAAATCGGTGGTGTTCCTCATAGTGTTGCAAAAGAAGCACTAAGATTAGCAGCTCAGAAGTTACCTGTTAAAACAAAATTTATAGTCGCTAGAGATTATCAAGAATAAATAAAGATGAGACAATCTGAAGTAAAAGAACTTTCGGTAGAAGAATTATATGAAGAATTAACAAATAATAAGACAAAGTTGTCCGATTTGAAAATGACTCACGTGCTTTCTCCTTTAGAAAACCCTTCTGAAATTAAAAAAGTTAGAAGATCAATTGCGAGAATCGCTACCGAAATCACAAAAAGAGAATTAGATTAATTCTACTTACAATGGAAAAAAGAAATTTAAGAAAAGAACGTATCGGTGTTGTGACAAGCAACAAAATGGATAAGTCCATTGTCGTTTCTGAAGTCAAGAAAATAAAGCATCCAATGTATGGTAAGTTCGTTTTGAAAACGAAAAAGTATGTTGTGCATGATGAAAAGAATGACTGTAACGACGGTGATACCGTAAGAATTATGGAAACCAGACCTCTCAGCAAAACAAAACGTTGGAGATTGGTTGATATAATTGAAAGAGCTAAATAACTATGGTACAACAAGAATCAAGATTAAGAGTAGCAGATAACACTGGTGCTAAGCAAGTTTTAGTTATTCGTGTCCTTGGTGGCACGAATAGGCGATATGCTTCGGTTGGCGATAAAGTTGTAGTCAGCGTTAAAGAAGCAACTCCAAATGGTAATATTAAAAAAGGTGCTGTTTCTACAGCCGTGGTTGTTAGAACAAGTAAGGAGGTAAGACGTCCAGATGGATCTTACATTCGCTTCGACGACAATGCCTGCGTTTTATTAAACCCTACAGGAGAGATGAGAGGAACACGTGTATTTGGTCCAGTTGCCAAAGAACTTCGTGAGAATCAGTTTATGAAAATTGTTTCACTTGCACCAGAGGTGCTTTAATCTATCATTATGAAAAGAAGTAGAATAAAAAAAGGTGATCAAGTAAGAGTAATTGCTGGTGATCATAAAGGACAAGAAGGTAAGATACTTGATATACTTGTTAAAAAAGAAAAGGCTATTGTTGAAGCAATCAATATGATTTCTAAACATCAAAAGCCCTCTGCAACTAATCCACAAGGTGGAATTACTAAGAAAGAAGCCCCAATCCATATGTCTAATTTATCTCTTATCACCAAAGAAGGTAAGAGTACAAGATTAGGTACTAAAGTTGAAGATGGCAAAAGGATTAGAGTTGCTAAGAAAACCAATGAAGCTATTTAATTATGAGTTACGTACCAAGATTAAAAGAAGAATACAACAGCAAAATACTTCCTGCTCTTCGTGAAGAGTTTAGTTATTCCAATCCTATGGAGGTGCCAAGACTTAAAAAAATAGTTTTAAGTAGGGGTGTAGGTGCTGCAATTGCTGATAAAAAATTGATAGATCATTCTATCGAAGAATTTTCAACAATTACAGGTCAGAAAGCTGTTCAGACTATATCAAAAAAGGATGTTGCCTCTTTCAAATTAAGAAAGGGAATGCCTATAGGTGTTAAAGTAACTTTACGTGGATATAGAATGTATGAATTTTTGGATAGATTAATCACTTCGGCTTTACCACGAGTAAGAGATTTCAGCGGTATCAAATCAGATGGATTTGATGGACGAGGAAATTATAACTTAGGTATTATTGAACAAATAATCTTTCCGGAAATAAACATTGATAGAGTGAATAGAATTCAAGGGATGGATATAAGTTTTGTCACATCAGCAGATACTGATCAAGAGGCAAAATCATTATTGACTGAATTGGGATTACCATTTAAAAAGAAATAATTATGGCAAAAGAATCAATGAAAGCCCGTGAGGTGAAACGCCAGAAAACGGTTGAAAAATACGCCGAAAAAAGAAAAGCTTTGAAAGAAGCTGGAGATTTTGAAGGTTTACAAAAACTACCTAAGAATGCTTCTCCAGTGAGAATGCATAACCGATGTAAGCTTACAGGTAGACCTAAGGGATATATGAGACAATTTGGTCTTTCTCGAGTTACTTTTAGAGAAATGGCTAACCAAGGTCTTATTCCAGGGGTTAAAAAAGCAAGTTGGTAATTAATTTAAAAAGTGCAATAAAATGAATATTGATCCAGTTGCAGATTATTTAACTAGAGTTAGAAACGCAGTTTTGGCCACTCACAGAGTTGTTGAAATACCGGCTTCTAACCTAAAAAAGGAGATCACAAAAATTTTGTTCGATCAGGGATATATTTTAAGTTATAAGTTTATTGATGCCGATAATCAAGGTGTTATCAAGATAGCTTTAAAATATGATAAGTTTACAAACGATCCGGTAATCAAAAAATTACAGAGAGTGAGTAGACCTGGTTTGAGAAAGTATTCCGGTTCCGAAGAAATCCCTAGAGTCTTAAATGGTTTAGGAATTTCAATCGTATCGACTTCCAAGGGAGTTATGACAGGAAGACAAGCTCAGAGAGAACATGTTGGAGGTGAAATTCTTTGTTACGTATACTAATTTAAAAAGACAAAAATTATGTCAAGAATAGGTTACAGTCCAATTAGTATTCCAGATGGTGTTACAGTCGACTTAACAGTCGATACTATAACAGTAAAGGGTAAGCTTGGTGAGTTGAAACAAACTTTCCAGGAGATTACGGTCAAGATAGAGGATAATGAAATATTTTTTGAAAGACCTTCTGATAAAAAAACACACAAAGCTAAGCATGGTCTTTATAGATCTCTAGTGTTTAATATGATAGAAGGAGTTACTAAAGGTTTTACTAAGGAATTAGAACTTGTTGGAGTTGGTTATAGAGCTACCAATCAAGGTCAAAAATTAGATATCGCCGTTGGTTTTTCTCATAACATTGTTTTAAATTTAGCCTCTGAAGTAAAACTCGAAACTATTTCAGAAAAAGGTAAGAATCCAATTATAAAATTAACGTCATTTGACAAACAACTTGTTTCACAAGTCGCTGCTAAAATTCGTTCATTTAGAAGACCTGAACCTTACAAAGGAAAAGGTATTAAATATGTTGGTGAATATATAAGAAGAAAAGCAGGTAAATCAGCTTAATTATGGGATTTTCTAAAGAAAAAAGAAGACACAAGATACGCAAGCGTATAAGAAAGACTATTACTGGTACTCCAGTAAAACCAAGACTTTCCGTATTCAGAAGTAATAACGAGATCTATGCGCAATTGATTGACGATGTAAATGCAATAACACTTGCATCTGCATCATCAAGAGATAAAGGAATTGACGTTGCTAACAAAACAAAAAGCGAAGCTTCTGTTATTGTTGGTGAGGCCATAGCCAAAAAGGCTTTGGATAAGAAGATTGATTCAATTTCTTTCGATAGGAGTGGTTATTTATACCACGGTAGAGTTAAATCATTAGCCGAAGGTGCTCGTAAGGGAGGCTTAAAATTCTAAAAATATGTATCAAGATTATAAAAACGTTGAAACTGTAAAACCTGGTGGATTAGATCTTAAAGATCGTCTAGTAGGAGTCCAACGAGTTACTAAAGTCACTAAAGGTGGTAGAGCTTTTGGATTCTCTGCTATTGTTGTAGTAGGTGATGAAAATGGAGTAGTTGGTCACGGATTGGGTAAATCCAAGGAAGTTGCCGACGCTATTTCTAAAGGTGTAGAAGATGCTAAGAAAAACTTAGTTAGAATTCCTTTGCACAAATCTACTTTACCGCACGAGCAGTTAGGTAAGTATGGTGGTGCCAGAGTGTTTTTATTACCAGCCTCTGCAGGTACCGGTGTTATAGCTGGTGGACCTACACGTATGGTTTTAGAGGCTGTTGGTGTTCACGATGTACTATCTAAAAACCAAGGATCTTCTAATCCTCACAATATGGTTAAGGCTACTTTTGATGCCTTACTTAAATTAAGAGGTGCAGATCAAATAGCTAAACAAAGAGGAATTACCCTCGAGAAATTATTTAATGGTTAAGATACATTATTATGGCTAGAATTAAAGTTACTAAAACCAAGAGCGCTATTAAGCGTCCAAAAAACCAAAAGCTTACATTAGAGGCTATGGGTTTAAGAAAAATTGGCCACTCTAACGAATTTGAGGTATCAAGTTCTTTAATGGGAATGGTTAATAAAGTTAAACATTTAGTTTCTGTACAAGAAATAAACTAAAACTATGGAATTACATAATTTAAAACCTGCCAAAGGTTCCGTTAAAACCACTACCAAACGACTTGGTAGAGGTCAGGCGACTGGAAACGGTGGTACCGCTGGTAGAGGACATAAAGGTGCTAAATCCCGTTCAGGTTACTCGAGAAAAATTGGATTTGAAGGTGGTCAAATGCCTCTTCAAAGACGAGTCCCTAAATTCGGATTTACAAATCCTAATAGAGTAGAATATCAAACCATTAATTTGGATCGTCTTCAAGAACTTGTGGATCATAAATTGATTACAGATTCTATTGATTTTGATATTTTACACAGCATGGATCAAGTCAATAAAAACCTTCCCCTAAAAGTTTTAGGTAGAGGTGAATTGAAAGCTAAATTGAAAGTTTCTGCTCACAAATTTTCCGCTTCAGCAAAATCAGCAATTGAAGCAGCTGGAGGAGAAGCTATCACTACATAACTAACCACCATATGAAGTTTTTTGAAACATTAAAGAATATCTGGAAAATTGAGGAGCTGAAGAATAGAATTCTTCTTACTCTAGGTTTGTTATTGGTTTATAGATTTGGTGCACAAATTGTTTTGCCTGGGATCGATGCAGCTCAGCTAGCTAGTCTTTCCAACCAGACAGATGGTGGTATTTTAGGTTTATTAAATGCTTTTACTGGTGGTGCTTTTTCTAACGCTTCAGTTTTTGCTTTAGGAATTATGCCATATATCTCTGCCTCTATTGTAGTACAGTTGATGACTATTGCTATTCCGTATCTTCAAAAATTACAGAAGGAAGGCGATAGTGGTAGAAAGAAAATTACTCAGATCACACGTTGGTTAACAATCGCTATCACATTGGTGCAAGGGCCTGGATATATTATTAATTTATATAATATACTCCCTTCTTCCGCCTTCTTAATGGATAGTACTTTCACCTTCGTGGTATCCTCTGTCATAATTCTTACTACAGGTTGTATTTTTGCAATGTGGTTAGGTGAGAAAATTACAGATAAAGGTATTGGTAACGGAATTTCACTTTTGATTATGGTTGGTATTATTGCAACCTTACCTCAAGCTTTTATTCAAGAATTTATATCTAGAGTTACTGAATCTAATGGTGGTTTAATCTTAATACTAATTGAATTGGTTATTTGGTTCGTTATCATCTTAGCAGCAGTGATGTTAGTAAGAGCGGTAAGACAAATTCCTGTTCAATATGCAAGGAAGAACGCTTCAGGTAAATTTGAAAAGGCTTCAGTTGGAGGTGCTAGGCAGTTTATACCACTTAGGCTTAATGCTTCAGGAGTAATGCCTATCATTTTTGCTCAGGCTATTATGTTTATTCCAGCAGCTGTTGCAGGTCTTTCCGATTCTGAAATGGCTCAAGGTATTACAGCAGCATTCCAAAATATGTTTGGATTCTGGTATAGTTTAGTGTTTGGAATCTTAATTATTGTGTTTACTTATTTCTATACCGCAATAACGGTTCCTACCAATAAAATGGCTGATGATCTTAAGCGCAGTGGTGGTTTTATTCCAGGCATTCGTCCTGGGTCAGAAACGTCTGAATATTTAGATAGAGTAATGTCCCAAATTACATTACCCGGATCTATATTTTTAGCTCTTATTGCAGTTTTTCCTGCAGTAATTGTTTCATTGCTTAATGTACAACAAGGATGGGGTTTATTCTTTGGTGGAACGTCATTATTGATTATGGTAGGAGTTGCAATCGATACTATACAACAAGTAAACTCATACCTTTTAAATAGACATTACGATGGATTAATGAAATCTGGTAAAAATAGAAAAGCAGTCGCATAATATGGCAAAACAACCCTCAATAGAACAAGACGGTACAATTATAGAAGCACTGTCTAATGCGATGTTTCGTGTGGAACTTGAAAATGAGCATATTGTTACTGCTCATATATCTGGTAAAATGAGAATGCATTACATAAAATTATTACCTGGCGATAAAGTAAAATTAGAAATGAGTCCTTACGATTTAACTAAGGCTCGAATAACTTACAGATACTAAATATTATGAAAGTTAGAGCATCAATAAAGAAAAGAAGTTCTGATTGTAAGATAGTTCGTAGAAAAGGACGTCTTTATGTCATCAATAAGAAAAATCCTAAATTCAAACAAAGACAAGGTTAATTATGGCTAGAATTGCAGGTGTAGATATACCAAAACAAAAAAGAGGAGTTATAGCTTTAACCTATATCTTCGGAATCGGTAACAGTAGAGCTAAGAAAGTTCTTAAGGATGCCGGTGTAGACGAAAGTATCAAAGTTTCAGATTGGAATGATGATCAAATCGGTAAGATTAGAGACGAAGTCGGTAAAAATACTATCGAAGGAGAATTGAGATCTCAGGTTCAAATTCACATCAAAAGATTGATGGATATTGGATGTTATAGAGGTATTAGACATAGATCTGGTTTACCATTAAGAGGTCAAAGAACCAAAAACAACTCTCGTACAAGAAAAGGACGAAGAAAAACAGTTGCTAATAAGAAAAAAGTAACTAAATAATAATTAACAATGGCAAAATCATCAACCAAAAAGCGTAAAGTAATTGTAGATGCATATGGCGAAGCCCATATTTCTGCCTCCTTCAATAATATTATCGTTTCGTTAACCAACAAAAAAGGCGATGTTATTTCATGGTCATCTTCTGGTAAGATGGGCTTTAGAGGAAGTAAAAAGAATACTCCTTATGCAGCACAATTATCAGCTGAAGATGCGAGTAAAGTTGCTCACGAAGCTGGTTTACGTAAAGTAAAAGTTTATGTAAAAGGGCCTGGTAACGGAAGAGAATCCGCTATTAGATCTTTACATAACTCAGGTATAGAAGTTACTGAGATTATCGATGTCACTCCAATACCACATAATGGTTGTAGACCACCAAAACGAAGAAGAGTCTAATTATATAAATCAATTGACACTATTATCGAAGGATAAGACCTTAATTCATAATAGAGTAAATTAAATACACGACAATGGCAAGATATACCGGTCCCAAAACTAAAATAGCTAGAAAATTTGGCGAATCCATTTTTGGTGACGACAAATCTTTCGAAAAAAGAAATTATCCTCCTGGCCAACATGGTAACAACAGGAGAAGAGGTAAAAAATCTGAGTATGCAGTGCAACTCATGGAAAAGCAAAAGGCTAAGTATACCTATGGTATTTTAGAAAAGCAATTCCGTAATATGTTTAGTAAAGCTAATAGATCCACTGGTATTACAGGTGAGATATTATTGCAGTTATGTGAATCTAGACTCGATAATGTTACCTACAGACTAGGTATTGCACCTACAAGAAGTGGTGCAAGACAACTAGTTTCCCACAAACATATTACTGTAAATGGTCAGTTAGTAAACATTCCTTCCTACCAAATTAAACCGAATGATGTTGTTGGTATTAGAGAAAAATCAAAATCACTCAATGTGGTTCAAGAATCTTTATCAAACAATAAATCTGATAACGAATGGATGACTTGGAATAGTGAGAAAATGCAAGGGACTTTTGTAAAAGTGCCAGAAAGATCACAGATTCCAGAAAAAATTAATGAGCAATTCATCGTCGAATTATACTCTAAATAATAACTGACAACACTCAAATTTATGGCATTATTTAATTTCCAGAAGCCCGATAAAGTTATCATGATAGATTCGACTGATTTTGAGGGAACTTTCGAGTTTAGACCCTTAGAACCAGGTTATGGTCTAACTGTCGGTAACGCTCTTCGTAGAGTTTTGTTATCATCCCTTGAAGGATTCGCTATCACTTCAGTACGAATTGAAGGTGTTGATCACGAGTTTTCAACAATAGAAGGTGTCGTCGAAGACGTTACCGAAATGATATTGAATCTTAAACAAATCAGATTTAAGAAAAGAGCTGAAGATGTAGACAACGAAACGGTTTCTATCTCTTTTTCCGGTAATGATAAAATGACTGCAGGTGACTTTCAGAAGTACCTTACAGGTTTTGATATCTTAAACCCAGATCTTGAAATTTGTACTATGGACAAAAAAGTTTCTCTAAACCTTGAGCTTACAGTTCAAAAAGGCAGAGGATATGTTCCTGCTGAAGAGAACAAAACTTCAAAAGCTCCTATTGGAACTATTTTTACAGATTCTGTTTTTACGCCTATTAAAAATGTAAAATATAGCATTGAAAACTTTAGGGTTGAACAAAAAACTGATTATGAGAAATTAATTTTTGAAATTATCAGTGATGGTTCTATCCATCCAAAAGATGCTCTAACAGAAGCTGCGAAAACTTTGATTCATCACTTCATGCTTTTCTCTGATGAGCGTATTACACTTGAAACAGAAGAAATGTCACAAGCTGAGACTTATGATGAAGAATCTCTTCACATGAGACAATTACTCAAAACTAAACTTGTAGATCTTGATTTATCTGTTCGTGCTTTGAATTGTTTAAAAGCCGCAGAAGTTGAGACTTTGGGTGATTTGGTTTCTCATAACAAAAGTGACTTGATGAAGTTTAGAAACTTCGGTAAAAAATCACTTACTGAGCTAGAAGAACTTGTAGAAAATAAAGGACTTGACTTCGGTATGGACCTTTCTAAATATAAACTTGACAAAGACTAAACTTGTTAAGTACAAAATACATTAATCATGAGACATAGAAAGAAATTAAATCACTTAGGGAGAACATCCTCACATAGGAAAGCTATGCTTTCGAACATGGCCTGTTCCCTAATTGAGCATAAAAGAATAAACACTACTGTTGCTAAAGCTAAAGCTTTAAGGCAATATGTAGAACCATTAGTTACAAAATCTAAATCTGATACTACCCATAACCGTCGTTTGGTTTTTTCTAAATTGAAGGATAAATACATGGTAGCAGAACTTTTTAGAGAAGTAGCGCCCAAGGTTGGAGAAAGACCTGGAGGTTATACTCGTATCATCAAACTTGGTAACAGACTTGGTGATGCTGCAGAAATGGCAATGATTGAGCTTGTAGACTTCAACGAGGTATATACACCTGGTAAGAAACAAGCTAAGAAGAAATCTACTAGACGTTCTGGTAAAAAAGCAAAAGAAGAGAATCAAGTAGAAACTACTGATAATTCAGATTCTAAAACAGATGAGGCTTAATAACTTCAGCATTTTTTGTAAAATCAAAGGGATAAACTTTCATTAGTTTATCCCTTTTTTTTAAATCTATATTTATGAAATACAACTTAAAAACTCCTGCAGTTATTTTACTAGCTGATGGAACAGTATTTAAAGGTCAATCTTCAGTTAAGTTTGATTCCAATAGATCGGGTGAGATCTGTTTTAATACTGGAATGACAGGCTATCAAGAAATATTTACAGATCCTTCTTATTTTGGTCAAATCATGGTGACTACAAATGCCCATATTGGTAATTATGGGGTAAACGCCGACGAAAGTGAATCTGATGGTGTCAAGATTTCTGGTTTGGTTTGTAAGAATTTTTCATTCGCGCCTTCCCGAGTTAACTCTGACTCTAGTTTAGAAGAATTTCTAGGTGAAGCAGATCTCCCAGTTGTTTTCGATGTAGATACAAGAGCATTGGTCTCACACATCAGAACGCATGGTGCAATGAACGCTATCATTTCTTCCGATGTCGAAAACTTAGAGGTTCTTAAAGCCGAATTAGCTAACCATCCTTCTATGAAAGGCTTAGAACTTGCTTCTTCGGTATCTACAAAAACAGCATATACACTAGGTGATAAATTATCTGACTTTAGAGTCGCTGTCTTAGATTTAGGGGTGAAGAAAAATATTTTAAGACGTCTTGAAGCTAGAGGGGTATACATAAAGGTTTTTCCTTACAACTCCACTTATGAGGAGTTGATCGAATGGAGTCCTAAAGGTATAGTACTTTCTAACGGCCCTGGTGATCCAGAACCTTTAATTTCTGCTATCAACTTAGCTAAGAAATGCATCAGTAATGCCATTCCTACCTTTGGTATTTGTCTTGGACACCAAGTTATTGCGCTGTCTGTTGGAATACCAACTCTTAAAATGCATAATGGCCATAGAGGTATAAACCATCCCGTTCTCAACCTAGTTTCCGGTAAAAGTGAGGTTACTTCTCAAAATCATGGATTTACGATAGACAAGAAGTCTACAGAATCTAATGACAAAGTTGAAATTTCACATATGCATTTAAACGATCATTCCATAGCCGGTATCAAAGTAAAGGGTAAGCCTTGTTTTTCTGTTCAGTATCACCCAGAAGCTGGTCCAGGTCCTAATGATGCTACCTATTTATTTGACGAATTTTTTGTAATGATGTCTTCTGAACAGGTTTCAGTATAAAAAAAGTGGGCCATCTGGCCCACTTTTATCTTAAAGGTAATGAATTAATTATGGTAAAAGTACTGTGTCTATAACGTGAATAACACCGTTAGTTTGGTCTAAATCCGCAATTGTAACCGTAGCGACGTTTCCTTTAGAATCTTTAATTTTTACGCTTTTACCGTCAAGCATCGCAGTAATCATACCGCCATTTACAGTTTTAAGCTCCACTTTCCCGTCGCCTTTTTTAATTGCAGCAACAACATCGCTTGCGCTAAATTTGCCAGCGATAACGTGATAGGTCAAAACAGCTTGTAATTGTTTTATATTTTCTGGCTTTAGTAAAGTTTCTACCGTTCCTTCAGGTAAATTTCCAAAAGCGGAATTAGTAGGTGCAAATACAGTAAAAGGCCCATCACTTGACAGAGTTTCAACAAGATCCGCAGCTTTAATAGCAGCAACTAAAGTAGTATGAACTTCAGAATTTACGGCAGTCTCTACAATGTTTTTAGAAGGAGACATTTCTGTACTAACTTCCATTTTAGTTTGACCGTAACTCAGTGTTGTCATAATAACACTCATTACCAGTACCAATTGAATTTTCAAATTTTTCATAGTTTTCTAATTTATTATTTTTTAAATATACAGAGGCTCGCCTCCTGCAGTTTTAAATAGTAATAACTTTAACGTGATCTTTAGTAAGATTGATTTTAATATGTTTCTTAAATTATAATTAACTCTAACTTTGTAGCTGGCTATCATTCAAATAAGAATCAACTTTTCAAATAATTTAGTGATTATTTCTTAAATTGCGAAAAACAAATAAATAAATTATGAGCGCTATTTTAGACATACATGCAAGGCAAATATTCGATTCTAGAGGGAATCCAGCTTTAGAGGTAGATGTAATCACTGAAACTGGCACCTTGGGGAGGTTTGCCGTTCCATCTGGAGCATCAACTGGAGTTCATGAAGCCGTGGAGTTAAGAGACGGGGGTAAAGATTACATGGGTAAAGGGGTGTCGAAAGCCATAGAGAATGTAAATACAACAATCGCAGATCGATTATTAGGGATTTCAGTATTTGAACAATCTGAAATTGATCAAATTATGATTGATTTAGATGGTACAGATAATAAATCAAAACTTGGAGCTAATGCAATTTTAGGAGTATCTCTTGCTGCTGCTAAGGCTGCTGCAAATGAATTGAATTTGCCTCTTTATAGATATATAGGAGGTGTTTCCACAAATACTCTCCCTGTTCCAATGATGAATATTATTAATGGGGGTTCGCATAGTGATGCTCCTATTGCTTTTCAAGAATTTATGGTCATGCCCGTAAAGGCAGAGAGTTTCTCTCATGCCCTAAAGATGGGGACTGAAATATTTCATCACCTCAAAAAAGTTTTAAAAGACAGAAACTTAAGTACAGCTGTTGGTGATGAAGGTGGTTTTGCTCCAAAATTAGAAGGAACAGAGGATGCTCTTGACTCTATTAAACTAGCTGTAGAAAATGCAGGCTACAAATTTGGAGATGAAGTCATGATTGCTTTAGATTGTGCGGCAGCTGAATTTTATGAAGACGGAAAATATAACTATAAGAAGTTTGAAGGAGACTCCGCTAAAGTAATGACTTCCGAAGAGCAGGCTAGTTACTTAACAGAACTATCAGAAAATTATCCTATTATTTCTATAGAAGATGGAATGGATGAGGACGATTGGGAAGGTTGGAAAATTTTAACCGAAAAGATTGGTAAAAAAGTACAACTGGTTGGCGATGATTTATTTGTAACAAACGTTCAACGTTTAAAAAAAGGTATTGAAAACAACATAGCAAATTCAATTCTTATCAAAGTAAATCAAATAGGAACCTTAACAGAGACTATTGCCGCAGTAAATATGGCTCATAATGCTGGTTATACATCGGTTATGTCTCACAGATCGGGTGAAACAGAAGACAATACCATAGCAGATTTAGCTGTAGCCTTGTCCACAGGGCAAATCAAAACAGGATCTGCGTCTAGAAGTGATAGGATGGCAAAATATAATCAACTTATTAGAATAGAAGAGGAGTTAGGGGATAATGCTTATTTCCCACAACTCAATGCGTTCAAGATTCAAATATAATTACAAGTCTAAATTATCCCATTTCAATTTTTTTCTAAAATAACCAAACCTACTAAAAAGGGTTTGGTTATTTTTTTTTAGGACAAACTGGTTCTTTAGATTGTAAAAACCAAATTAGCCTTTCTACACCCATCGCTATTTTATCAATTTTAAAATAAAGTAATACAGTTTTACACTTTCAGGAATCAAAATCGAATAGGCTACTATTATCTTCAATAGCTTCACATATATTTAGTAAACCAAATTTTGTAATCGCATCATTATAGCTTAATTTGCATATTGAATTAAACAATTAAAAAATGTCAGATAAAGCGGAATTAATTTTAGATGGAAAAAAAATTGAGCTTCCAATAGTTACGGGTAGTGAAAATGAAAAGGCCATAGATATAAGCTCTTTAAGAGCCTCTACAGGTTACATTACACTAGATCGTGGTTTTAAGAATACGGGGTCAACATCTAGCAGTATTACTTTTTTAGATGGTGAAAAAGGGATATTAAGATACAGAGGTTACTCCATTGAAGATTTAGCAGAGAACGCAAGTTTTTTAGAAGTTTCTTACCTATTAATTTATGGTGAATTACCAGACAAAACTGCACTGGAAGCTTATAAAAAAGAGATTACATACCATACCTTAATTCACGAGGATATTAAAAACATAATTGATGGTTTTCCATCCAACTCTCATCCAATGGGTGTATTATGTTCTCTGGTATCTTCATTAACGGCATTTTATCCTGAATCTTTAGATCCAAACAGATCTGCTAATGAAGTAGACCAAACTGTCAAAAGGCTTATAGCTAAGATGCCTACTATGGCTGCTTGGGCATATAAAAATAAGGTAGGTCATAGAGCAAATTATCCTGACAATAGTTTAGATTATTGTTCGAATTTCTTAAAAATGATGTTCGCAGTTCCTTCAGAAGAATATGAGGTAGATCCTGTTATAGCTAATGCGCTTGATAAATTACTAATACTTCACGCAGACCATGAGCAAAATTGCTCAACTGCCACGGTAAGAGTTGTTGGATCATCACATGCAAGTTTATATGCTTCAATTTCAGCTGGTATAAGTGCACTTTGGGGGCCACTCCATGGAGGAGCCAACCAAGCTGTTATAGAAATGCTGGAAGCCATTCAAGCAGATGGTGGTGATGTACAAAAGTACATGGCAAAAGCTAAAGATAAAGATGATCCATTTCGACTAATGGGATTTGGACATAGAGTTTACAAAAATTTCGATCCAAGAGCTAAAATTATCAAGAAAGCTGCTGATGAAGTTTTAGCAAAATTAGGTATTGATGATCCCATTTTGGAAATAGCTAAAGGCTTAGAGGAAGTAGCTCTAAATGATGAATATTTTATAGAAAGAAAACTTTACCCTAATGTTGATTTTTATTCAGGAATCATCTACAGAGCGATTGGAATTCCAACTTCTATGTTTACCGTGATGTTTGCACTAGGAAGACTTCCAGGATGGATTGCACAATGGAAAGAAATGCGCCTACAAAATGAGCCTATCGGAAGACCAAGACAAGTTTATACAGGTGAGGTTAAGCGTGAGTTTAAAACAATAGAAGAAAGATAAGTCAAATTAAAATAATTAATAGGATAAAATAAATCAAATGAAAAAAACACTTGCTTTACTTTTTTTATCTACTAGCCTTTTAATTGGATGTGGAGGGGAAAGTAAAAAATCAGAGGAAAAACAAAGTATCAAGATCAACTCCAGTTCTAATGAAAAGGTAAAAGAGGAAGGGATTTCTGAAGTTTATCTATCTGGTAGTGATCAAATGAAATATAATAAAAGCCAAATTACGGTTACAGCTGGTGATGAAGTTGTGTTAACGTTCGAACATGCAGGGAAACTCCCAAAAGAAGTTATGGGACACAATTTTGTTTTGTTGAAAAAAGGAACAAACGTTCAAGAGTTTGGACAAGAAGCTTTAGAATATAAGGATAATGATTACATACCTGAAGACAGTGATGTTATTATTGTTTATACTGAAATGTTAGGTGGTGGTCAAAAGACTACAATTACATTCCAAGCGCCTGAAAAAGGAGATTACGATTTTATATGTAGTTTCCCCGGTCATGTTGCTTTGATGAATGGTATATTTACTGTAGAGTAAGTAATACCAAATTAAATTTATAATGTTGTATAAATAAATCTAATTATACTACGACGTAGTTCAGCAGAGGTTTTTTGGTTGATTGAATTAAAAAATAATGAGCACAGCCTTAGCTACGGCAATTATTTTTGATAAAAAGCAGATAAAAAAAAAGCGATTTATTGCAACATTTTAAATTGGTATAAGAACTTAGTTTAACTAAAAAAGCCTGTTTGTAATTACAAACAGGCTTTTTTATGTCTTAACCACATCTAATACTTAATTGGAGAATTAGCTTTTGGTAAACTGGTTTTTATGAATTCTCTAATGTCATTGTTAGCCGTTTCTAAATCTTCTTTTCTAAGGTACATCATATGTCCACTCTCATAGGTTTTGAAATGTAACCTGTCTTTCATTTTTCCACTTGCATCAATATGCCACATGGTATACTTTGCATTAAAATAAGTAGTAGCCCCATCGAACAAGCCAGATTGAATCATGACTTCCATACTAGGGTTTTGAGCCATAGCTTGTCTTAATTCTTTACCTGTATTATTGTTCTGAGTTCTGTCCCAAGGAGACACATTGCCAAACATATTGTATTTTAAATCGGTTTTATAGTTAAGTTCATTTTTAAGGTATTCATTTATCGCAGGGGTAAATGACTGTAACCATGCCGTTAATTCAGCGTTGTAATCTGGTCGAGTTCCCGCTTCTTTGCCGTCGAGACCCAAATATCTTGAATCTAAACGTCCAACCGTATAGCCGTCGTCAATTTTCAAAGTTTTCCAAAACGTATTAAAGGGTAATTCTAAATTGTTTTGAAGAAAGACTTTTTCATCTATGCTTGAATAATAGGACATTTTTTCTACTATAGTTTTCTTTTTTTCAGAGTCTAAGAACCCGCCCATTGTAAGGGCCGGTATAAGTTCTTGAATAGTGAACCTCTCTACTTCATCAAGTGCATCCAAAATAGGTTTATTTTGTAATTCAGGATTCAGCTTATCGTGGAACCAAGCTGCAGCAGTAAAATAAGGCAACCTATTGGCGACTTCAATAGGGCCTTCTCTTTCTATCCCCAATTCTGTAGGAGAGACCAAAATGACTCCGTTGATATACATCCAATGTGAATTTTGAAGCTTATTGGCCAATCCAGCTACCCTTGTTGTACCATAACTTTCACCGATTAAATATTTTGGAGCAAGCCATTTGTCTTTTCGACTTACAAATGTGTTGATCCATTCTGCCAAATACTCCACATCGGCATTAACTCCGAAGAATTTTGACTTATCGAAATTACCTTTCTCGTCTAGTACAGGTCTTGAATATCCTGTATTTACTGGGTTGACGTATACTATGTCTGCAACATCCAAAATACTGTAAGGGTTTTCCTTATACCCATAAGGTTGAACAGGAAAGCCTTCATCACTTATGTTCAGAACCCGTGGACCTGTATACGCAAGATGCATCCAGACAGAAGCTGAGCCTGGGCCACCGTTAAATGAAATAACAAGAGGTCTTTCTTTAGACGTCTCATTTTTTTTTTGATTGGAAACTTTATAATACGTGTATTGAAGTCCTGCAATAGGTTTTCCTTGTTGGTTCCAAACGGGCTGCATCCCTGTTTCTGCAGTGTAATTAATTTGTTGATTATTTATAGTTACTTGATGGTTGGTAACGACAGTTTCGTCTAAGTTAAATTCAACAGACTGAGAATAGATTACAGAAGTCCCAAGAATAGTAAGTAATGTTAAAAAATATTTCATGAGTATTTATTTTAGCCCTAATATAATTAAGCTTTTCAAATTCTTGATACTTATCCTTTTCATTTTTTGTTTTTCCACTTCTAATTCTCTTATAAGATACATTTGATGTACTGATGATAACCCACCCTTAAAATTTAAAAATGAAAAAAGCCGCTTCTAAAAAGAAACGGCTTCAATCTTATCATATTTGGGCTGATGTTTACATCATTCCTGGCATTCCGCCTCCCATTGGTGGCATCCCGCCGCCACCATTATCGTCTTCCTTTATGTCTACAAGAGCGCATTCAGTAGTTAGAATCATTCCTGCAACCGAAGCTGCATTTTCCAATGCAATTCTCGTCACTTTCTTAGGATCTATGATACCTGCTTTTATCATATCCACATAAGTGTTGGTCTTAGCATCGTAGCCTAGGTCACCTTCTAAGACTTTATTGATAACTACAGAGCCTTCACCACCTGCATTTTCTACGATAGTTCTCATTGGAGATTCAATCGCTTTTGCAATGATGTTGATTCCTGTTTGCTCATCGGCATCATCACCTTTAAGCTTAGAGAGTGCCATAAGCGTCCTGATGAAGGCAACACCACCACCAGCAACTATACCTTCTTCTACTGCTGCGCGAGTAGCATGTAAGGCATCGTCTACACGGTCTTTCTTCTCTTTCATTTCTACTTCAGACGCTGCTCCTACATATAAAACGCCAATTCCGCCAGATAATTTAGCTAGACGTTCTTGTAATTTCTCTTTATCGTAATCGCTAGTTGTAGATTCTACTTGAGCTTTAATTTGATTCACACGGTTAGTGATGTTTTCTTTTTCACCACCTCCGTTTACTATAGTTGTGTTGTCTTTATCTAAAGTGACATTTTCTGCAGTACCCAACATATCTAGAGTAGCGTTTTCTAATGTAAATCCACGCTCTTCAGAAATAACAGTACCTCCAGTTAAAATAGCGATATCTTCTAGCATAGCTTTTCTACGATCACCAAATCCTGGTGCTTTTACAGCAGCTATTTTTAAAGACCCTCTCAATTTATTTACAACAAGTGTAGCTAAAGCCTCACCTTCTATATCTTCTGCAATAATCAATAGTGGTTTACCACTTTGAGCAGCTGGCTCCAATACAGGTAATAAATCCTTCATAGAGTTGATCTTCTTATCCACGATCAAAATGTATGGATTTTCAAGATCAACAGTCATTTTTTCACTATCTGTGACGAAATATGGAGAAAGATAACCTCTATCAAACTGCATACCTTCTACAACTTCCATGTAAGTTTCAGTCCCTTTAGCTTCTTCAACAGTGATAACCCCTTCTTTGCCTACTTTACCGAAAGCTTCTGCAATTAATTCACCGATTTTTTCATCGTTATTTGCTGAAATGGAAGCAACTTGCTTAATTTCTTCTGATGTATCTCCAACAGATTTTGCTTGTTTCGTTAATTCTGCAACAACAGCTTCTACAGCCTTGTCTATTCCTCTTTTAAGTCCAAGTGGGTTAGCGCCTGAAGCTACGTTTTTAAGTCCTTCATGAACGATAGCCTGAGCTAAAACAGTTGCTGTAGTGGTACCGTCACCAGCTAAATCATTGGTTTTAGAAGCCACTTCTTTAACCATTTGTGCTCCCATATTTTCTAAAGGATCTGCAAGCTCTATTTCTTTAGCAACGCTAACCCCATCTTTTGTAACCATTGGTGCACCAAATGATTTACCTATAATCACGTTACGACCTTTAGGCCCTAAAGTCACTTTTACGGCATTTGCTAAAGCATCTACACCTCGCTTAACACCATTTCTTGCTTCTATATCAAAAATTATATTCTTTGCCATTATATTGTGGTTTTGTTTATTTGTGAATTATACTATAGCTAAAATGTCGTCTTCTCTCATGATGAGATAATCATTTTCTTCATACTTTAACTCTGTCCCTGAAAACTTTCCATAAAGAACTATGTCTCCAACTTTCACTGTCATCGTATGCTTCTTTTTACCATTCCCAACGGCAACCACTTTACCGCGTTGTGGTTTTTCCTTTGCGGTTTCTGGAATAATAATTCCAGATGCTGTTTTGGTTTCTGCGGCTTGAGGCTCTATAAGCACTCGGTCTGCCAAGGGTTTAATGTTTAATGCCATTATAAATATTTTTTTGGTTTAATTTTGAAAATAATAGTCTAAAAGTGTGCCAATAAATAAGGGCTGTCAGTTACCAACAAAAAATGCCAGCTTGTCATAAGCTGGCATTTTTTTAATAATTTAGAATCCCTATTTGCAATTACTCCACAGGGGGTAAATCGTTAGATTGTGTATTTTCAATGGGAGCTTGAATACCGTCCAATAATTTGGAATCTTGCACAGCTCTATTGTTTATAATAGTAACGTTTGATAATAAGATTAAAATCAGTAATAAGGTGGCTAAAGCCCAGGTGCTTTTATCAAGAAAGTCTGAGGTTTGCTTGACGCCTCCAATTTGTTGAGATCCTCCTCCTCCAAAAGAAGAGGAAAGACCTCCACCTTTAGGATTTTGTACCATGATAACAACGATAAGTAGGAATGCTACTATTAAAATTAAAACTAAAAATATGGAAAATGTACTCATTATAATTTATTTTCTTTAAGTCTTTCTATTTCTTGAATTTGGTCTGCAAAGAAAGAACTTTTTTTGGGATTATTCAAAATTAATATCTTAAATGCTTGGATCGCTTTATTATATCGCTTTTGTTCAGTGTAAACTCTAGCCAAAGTCTCAGTCATAAGGTGAGTTGACGGCTCATACTTGGCTTTTATTTTTTCTGCAGATTCATAAGATTTCGTAGGAACAATTTTAGGGTTATTCCTTATGAATTCGTCTATGACTCTAAACTGAGGATTGATCGTTAACTCCTTTTCTTTTTTATCTATGGGTTGTAACTGAGTTAACTTCAGCCACTCTTGAAAAGAATGAGCATCAGAAGAACTAATATCCAAAGGCTGTCCCTGTTTGCTAGATTCTGAATCTTCTTTCTCTACAAAAAGGCCAGGATCGTTAATTTGGTCAGCCATCTGTTTATTAATTTCAAACTCTTCATTTGAATGTTCTCTATTTCGCTCAATGAGCAAATCAATTTTATTGGCAACGTCCAGTTGATGAAATTTTTCAGACGTAATAAAATCAAATAAAACCGATCGGTCTTGAGTATAAGCCGCCGTAGTTTTCAAAAAGGTATTGTATTGAAAACTTCCATAGTAGTTCTGTAATTTTAGTTTTATAGCATACAAAGGTTGGAAATAGGGATACTTGTGGATCATCTCAGTAATAGCTGCTAAGCTGTTCACCTCAAATTCCTTTGGTGATTTAACAAGATTTAAAACCGCTTCTTTGTCCATTACCAATTTGTTAAGGAGGCATTAAATACATCTTGAGTAATCCTTAGGTACACTTCTCCAATAGCTACATCTTTTGTAGCGCCACTCAATTGTTCATTTGCCGGAAAATCAAAATAAAACGAAAAAGTTTCTTCAAAATCTTTTTCTGGATCTAAAGCGTTATAAAATCGAACATTTATAGCTATCGTTAGTCGATTCTGAGCCGCTTGGCTATCGGCTGTGGCAGTCATTGGCGCCACGTAGTACCGAGTGATTTCTCCCTCATAAACAAGATCTGCGTTGGAGTTTGTAAGGCTTAATTTGGTTTGGTTTTGTATTAAATCTTGAAGTTGCAACGTAAAATCTCTATCAATACCTGGTTCAATGAGTTGGGCATTATTTTGGAAGAAATTTACTTGGAAGGTTTCTGCATTTCCTGTGTCGGCTCCAGTAAAAGAATAATAACCACACGACTGTAGACTCAAAATCAGCACTAAAATTCCAATTATTTTCATTTTCATTATAAATCGTATTGCTTTATTTTTCTATATAGTGTTCTTTCGCTAATTCCCAATTCATCTGCTGCAGGCTTTCGTTTTCCTTGGTGTCTATTCAAAGATTTTTTAATGAGTTCCACTTCTTTATCTTGAAGCGACAAGGTCTCCTCTTCTTCGATATCCTCAGCATAATCGTAAGGATTTTCTATGTGTTGCTCAATCGGCTTTGTTTTCTTTTTTTCAGGGATTTGCAAAATTTCTAGCTGCTCTTGATGAGATTCTTCAGAGAATTCTTTTGTGTCGGAGTCGCCGTATACTTTCCTGATTAAGCTTCTGTTTTCTTCTTTAAAGGCTTCATCATTTTCTTTTTCCATGAACTCTAGAGTCAATTTCTTAAGATCATGAAGGTCGTTTTTCATATCAAAAAGAACCTTGTAAAGAATTTCTCTTTCGTTGCTAAAATCGCTTTTGTTGCTTTTTGATTCTGAAATTACAGAGGGTAGATTGGAACTGTTACTTGGTAAATAATGCGTTAGTATGGCTTCATCTACTTCTCGACTAGTCTCTAATACTGATATTTGTTCAGCAACATTTTTGAGCTGTCTGATATTACCTGGCCAGCTGCAGTTTTCTAGAGCTTTAATTGCTTGGTCTGTTAAACGTATCGTTGGCATTTTATATTTAATCGCAAAATCTGAAGCGAACTTTCTAAATAATAAGTGAATATCCGATCGGCGTTTTCTTAAGGGGGAAAGTTGAATTTCAACAGTATTAAGTCTGTAGTATAAATCTTCTCTAAACTTATTTTCCTTTATGGCTTCAATCATATTAACGTTGGTTGCCGCAACGATTCTAATATCAGATTTTTGAACTTTAGAGGATCCTACCTTTATAAATTCTCCAGTCTCTAGAACTCTCAACAGCCTTACCTGAGTGGTGAGGGGTAATTCTCCTACTTCATCTAGAAAAATAGTTCCTCCGTCGGCTTCCTTAAAATAGCCATCTCTGGATTGAGTCGCTCCAGTAAAAGCACCCTTTTCATGTCCAAATAATTCACTATCAATAGTGCCTTCTGGGATAGCACCGCAGTTTACAGCGATATATTTAGCGTGTTTTCTGTGAGAAAGGGAATGTATAATTTTGGGTAGACTTTCTTTACCAACTCCGCTTTCTCCTGTGACCAATACAGAAATATCTGTAGGTGCCACGCGTATAGATTTTTCTATAGCTCTATTGAGGTTGGGATCGTTCCCTATAATTTCAAATCGCTGCTTTACAGCTTGTGGAGATTCCATATTTTAAATTTATTTTAAGATGAAAGAGCTTGCATAGGACCATAACCAACAGGTTCGCCAATTAAAGTGGCACTTGTGCACTTTTTCATTTTTACTAAAACATAATCTCCTAATTTGTAGTCTTTTTTAGGAAAGACGACGGTTGTGTTTTGAGTGTTTCGTCCGCTCCATTGTGAGTCGGATTTTTTAGATTCTTTTTCAACTAAGACCTCTTCAATTTTGCCGAGATGCTGTTCCGTTCTAAAACGCGAATGTTTTTGCTGAACGTCTATGATTTCCTGAAGCCTTTTTTTCTTGGTAGCCTCTGGAATATCATCTTCAAATTTCTTGGCGCCAAGAGTTCCTGGACGTTCAGAGTAAGCAAACATATACCCAAAATTATATTTTACATTTTCCATTAAGGATAGGGTGTCTTGGTGATCTTCTTCTGTTTCCGAAGGGAATCCAATGATCATATCTTGAGATATACCGCAGCCAGGTATGATTTTTCTAATATTATCTATCAACCTAAAGTACTCTTCGCGGGTGTGTAGCCTATTCATTTTCTTTAAAATCCTATCGCTACCACTTTGTACGGGAAGATGTATATAATCGCAAATATTGTTGTGTTTTGCCATGACTTCAATCACATCTATCGTCATATCCTGTGGATTTGAAGTAGAAAAGCGAATGCGCATTCCTGGCTGAGCTTTTGCTACAATGTCAAGTAAGTATGAAAACCCGATTGCTGTAGCTTTTTGCATTTCCGTTGCGCTTTTGAAATCTTTTTTCAAACCGCCACCATACCATAAATAGCTATCTACATTCTGGCCTAGTAAAGTGATTTCCTTAAAGCCTTTGCTCCACAAATCATTTACTTCATCAACAATGCTTAAAGGATCACGGCTTCGTTCTCTCCCGCGAGTAAATGGTACTATGCAAAAAGTACACATATTATCACAGCCTCTTGTAATCGACACAAAAGCGGACACGCCATTGCTTTGCAAACGTACCGGTGAAATATCACCATAAGTTTCTTCTTTGGATAAAATCACGTTTATGGCATCTCTACCACTTTCAACCTCCTCCAGTAAGTTTGGTAAATCCTTGTAGGCATCTGGTCCTACAACCAGGTCTACAATTTTCTCTTCTTCAAGAAATTTACTTTTTAAGCGTTCTGCCATACAGCCCAAAACGCCTACCTTCATAGAAGGATTGATTTTCTTGACCGCGTTATATTTTTCTAAACGTTTTCTTACCGTTTGCTCTGCTTTATCTCGTATAGAACAGGTGTTAACCAAAACAAGGTCAGCTTCAGAAAGTTCGTTGGTAGTATTGTATCCTTCTTTATTCAATATAGATGCTACGATTTCACTATCGCTAAAATTCATAGCGCAGCCGTAACTTTCAATGTAAAGTTTCTTAGTGTTATTTTCCTTCTTTTCTTTAACTAAGGTTTGCCCCTGTAGAGTCTCATCAATAATCTTCTCCATATGATGTTGTAATATTTTAAGCAAAGATACAAGTTATGAAATTACTGACAAACTGTCATTTTATCAATTTTATGAGTTATAAATCTAGTTCCTTAAGCAAAATTTGCTTTAGTATAGGAGGTTGAAATCGATTTGAAAAGTTACTTTATAGCGTTTTCTAAAATTAAAATCCAAAAATTCGTATACTTTTGTATCATAAATAAATCAACAATGGCAAAAAATCTAGTAATAGTTGAGTCTCCTGCCAAAGCTAAGACAATAGAAAAATTTTTAGGTAAAGATTATAAAGTGGCCTCAAGCTTTGGTCATATTGCGGATTTACCGTCTAAAGAACTGGGGGTGGATGTAGACAACGACTTCAAGCCTACATATATAGTTAACGCTGATAAGAAAGATGTTGTTAGAAAGCTCGCCAAACTAGCAAAAGAATCCGAAATTGTTTGGTTGGCGAGTGATGAAGATAGAGAAGGAGAGGCCATAGCTTGGCATCTAGCGGATGAACTGAAGCTAGAAGAAAAAAAAACCAAGCGAATTGTTTTTTCTGAAATTACCAAATCAGCTATACAGAAGGCGATAAAGAATCCGAGAGAAATTAATTATAATTTAGTTAATGCTCAAAAAGCGAGACGAATTTTAGATCGTCTAGTAGGGTACGAATTATCTCCAATCTTATGGAGAAAAGTGAAAGGGGGCCTCTCTGCCGGTAGAGTTCAATCGGTATCCGTTAGATTAATAGTAGAGCGAGAAAGAGAGGTATTAAACTTCGATCCTACCGTATTTTATAGAGTTGATGCTCAATTCCAAACTACAAATGGCGCAAGCTTTAAAGCAAAACTACCTAAGAACCTTGAGTCTCAAATAGAAGTAGAAGATTTTTTAGAAATCCAGAAACAGGCCAATTTCAATGTAGATGATTTAACCAAAAAACCTGCAAAAAAGTCTCCAGCACCACCATTTACGACCTCTACATTACAACAAGAAGCTGCTCGGAAGCTATATTTTTCTGTTAGTAAAACCATGAATATGGCTCAGCGACTGTATGAAGCTGGACATATCACCTACATGAGAACCGATAGTGTAAACTTATCTTCTCAAGCTAAAGAAGGTGCTGAAGATGAGATTAAAAGTGCTTATGGTGATAAATACCACAAAGCTAGAAATTATAAAGGAAAGTCTAAAGGAGCACAAGAAGCCCATGAAGCTATAAGACCAACAAACTTTGCTGAACATCAAATCGATGCAGAACGGGACCAACAGCGTTTATATGAGCTGATTTGGAAACGAGGTATTGCTTCGCAGATGAGCGATGCTGAACTTGAAAGAACCAACGTGAAGATATCATCAGATAAAGACGATCGTCACTTTACAGCGAATGGTGAAGTTATTAAGTTTGATGGATTTTTAAAAGTTTATCTAGAAGGTCAGGATGAAGAAGACGAAGAGCAAAGTGGATTGCTTCCAGCCATGTCTGTAGGAGAGAAATTACAGAATTCTTATATTCAAGCGACAGAGCGCTATACAAGGTCGCCGTCTAGATATACAGAAGCGTCTCTAGTGAAAAAATTAGAAGAATTAGGGATTGGGCGCCCATCGACTTATGCTCCCACGATTTCGACAATTCAAAACAGGAAATATGTCGAAAAAGGAAGTATTGACGGTAGCGATAGAGAGTATGTTCAATATACTTTAAAAGATACCGCTATAAAAAGTAAAACATTATCTGAAAAAGTAGGAAGCGATAAAGGCAAACTTGTGCCAACAGATGTTGGTATGGTGGTTAATGACTTTCTGGTGAAACATTTTGAAGCTATTTTAGATTATAATTTTACGGCTAAACTCGAACAAGACTTCGACGAGGTTGCTGAGGGTAACGCCAAGTGGACCAGAGTGATGAGTGACTTTTATGTACATTTCCATCCTAAGGTCATAGACGTTGCTGCCAACGCAGAACGAGAAGTAGGCGAGCGAGTCTTAGGAGAAGACCCTGTATCAGGCAAACCTGTGAGTGCACGTCTGGGAAAATTTGGTCCTATGGTTCAAATTGGTTCTGTGGAAGACGATGAAAAGCCTAGGTTTGCAAGCCTAAAACCTAGTCAAACCTTATCTTCTGTGACTTATGAAGAAGCCATGGACTTATTTAAACTTCCTAAACAACTGGGAGAATACAAGGAAGAAGAGGTGGAGACCAATATTGGCCGTTTTGGTCCTTACGTTCGGTTTGGCAAAAAATTTGTCTCTTTAGAAAAAGATGATGATCCTTTGGACGTCACTTACGATCGCGCTATTGAGCTTATAAAGGCAAAAGAAAAAGCAGAAGAACCCATATGTTATCATAATGAAAAAGGAGTCCAGAAAGGAGTAGGTCGTTTTGGTCCATACTTGAAATGGGACGGCATGTTCATCAATGTGAATAAAAAATATGATTTTGATAATCTTTCTGAAGAGGATATCGTTGAATTGATCGAAGATAAAATTCAGAAAGAAAAAGATAAATTAATCCATCATTGGGAAGAACAAGGTATAAAACTGGAAAAGGCAAGGTGGGGACGTTTTAAACTTTCTAAAGGAAATACAAAAGTAGAATTGCCTAAAACTACGGAAGCAGAAGGAATGGCGTTGGATGAGGCAGAAGCTATCTTGGCTAAAAACACAAAGACTAAGAAAAAAACGTCTAAGAAAACTGCTGTAAAAAAGACAGCTGCGAAGAAAACAACTGCGAAGAAAACAACTGAGAAAACTGCTGTGAAGAAAAAGCCAGCTAAAAAAACGACTGCCAAAAAGAAAACAAGTACAAAAAAGACAACTAAATCTTAACCCAAGTCAATGGCATTTGAATTTTTAGAACCTGTTCATCCTGAGCTTCAAACTAAAATTAAAAATTTTTCAAACCAAACCTTATCAAATTACGTCAGTTTTTTTGATGTGGATGAGGACATTCAGCTCAATAAATTTCAGTTAGCTATAGTGTGTATTAAAGAGGAAAGAAATAGTGTCTATCCAAGAAAATCAGATTTTTTTTATGATGAAATACGGTCGAGCTTATATGCGATGTATGTAGGTAATTGGCAAGTGAATATTATTGATTTAGGAGATATCAACAGGGGGGATGAGGTTTCCGACACCGCTTATGTAGTTAAAAATATACTGTCTAGTCTTTATAGGAAATCTATTTTGCCTATTATTTTAGGAGGGAGTCAAGACCTCACGTTTTCGCAATATAGAGCCTATGATGGAATTAAATATATGATCAATTTAGCAATAGCAGATCATAAGTTTGATATTGGTAATTCAGAGTTACCAATGGATGGTCAATCTTATGTGGGTAAAATGATTATTGATGAGCCTTATAACTTGTTTAATTTTGCTAATCTTGGGTATCAGACGTATTTATCTCCTCAAGAAGAGATTGATTTAATGGAAAAACTTTTTTTTGATGCACTAAGGTTAGGAACTCTGAAGTCAGATTTCACTAAGGCTGAGCCTATCTTAAGAGACACTGACTTGTTTAGTATTGACATGCATTGCGTTAAGTCTTCAGAAATTGCTGATCCGAATCACAAAAATATTAACGGATTCAGCACATTTGATTTATGTAAGCTGTCTAGATATGCAGGTATGAGTGATAAATTGAGTTCTTTTGGTGTTTATGAATTGCAGTCGATGCAGAAATCTGAAGGACTTATCAGTTTAATAGCTCAGATATTATGGTATTTTGTAGAAGGTTTTAGTTTGAGGTTAAATGAGCATATTACTGAAAAGAGCCCGAATTTTACAAAATATAGTGTTCCGATCGAAGATGAAATTTTAGTTTTTTTTAAGAGTGAGATTTCAAACCGTTGGTGGATTAAAATACAAAATGAAAATAATAATAATGTGTATAAACCTTCGTTATTAGCTTGTGATAAACAAGATTATATTGATGCGACAGGATCTGTGATTCCAGATAGATGGCTCAAAGCGAAATATAAAAACACAATTTAGTTTGAATTTATTTTAATTGTTGTTAAGAAAAAATTGTTTATTTGTACTCAGACTTCAATTTAATCATTTGTTATGAAATTATATTATACATTTTTTAAAGGCTTTTGCTTTACATTTATAGCTCTATTGGTCTTGAGTTGTGGAAAAAGCGACAAAGGTCAGCTTGTAGGAGTGGAAGGAAAGAGATGGTACCCAGAAAAGCCCTTTGGGATGGTATTAGTCGAGGGAGGTTCCTTTATTATGGGTAAGTCTGACGATGACTTGGCTAGTGTCCAAAATGCTCCACCTAAAACGGTTACAGTTCCTTCTTTTTATATGGATGAAACTGAAATCACAAATTCTGAGTATAGGCAATTTGTTTCTCATGTCAGAGATTCTGTAATTAGACAGAAATTGGCTGAAGCAGCAGAATTGGCAGGAGATGGAGATGGAAATAATAACCGTTCTGTCCAAAATTTCGCTTTTAAGAACACGAATTCAGATGATGATTTAAGTCCATTTCAGGAATTTTCTAGATATTATGATCCATTAGATCAAGCTTTGAATTGGAATACAAAAATTATTTGGGATCCAGCCCAATATCCAGATGAAGACTATGTTTATGTCATGGATGAGTTCTATCTCTCTAACGACCAGTCTTATAATGGACGAAGAATGCTTGATGTTACTAAATTTAAGTATAGTTATAAAACTATAGATCTCGATGCCGCTGCAAGAGCTAAAGGGGTGCGAACCAACTTTATTACAGAAGAAGAAGTGATGGTTTATCCAGATACAACAGTTTGGATTAAAGATTTTAATTACTCCTACAACGAGCCTATGCACAATGATTATTTTTCTCATACAGCATACGATAATTATCCAGTTGTTGGGGTGACTTGGGGTCAAGCAAAGGCTTTTGCGAATTGGAGAACCAAATATCTGAATGATTTTAGAAAACAAAAAAAAGAAGCAAACGTTAATTTTTTTAGATTGCCTTCAGAGGCAGAATGGGAATACGCTGCCAGAGGTGGTATAGAAGGTGGGACTTTTCCTTGGGGTGGGCCTTATGCTAAAGACGATAGAGCTTGTTTTTTGGCTAACTTCAAGCCTTATAGAGGTGATTATGCGGCTGATGAGGCTTTATATACAGTAGAATCTGATGCTTACCAACCCAATGACTACGGTTTATATAATATGTCTGGAAATGTCGCGGAGTGGGTTAATACGTCCTACGATCCAGCTTCTTATGAATACATGTCATCTATGAATCCTAATGTAAACAATTCTGAGAATAAGCGTAAAGTTGTTCGTGGAGGGTCTTGGAAAGATGTAAGCTATTATCTGCAAGTCAGTACAAGAGATTATGAATATTCAGATTCGGCAAGAAGTTATATTGGTTTTAGAACTGTACAAGATTTCTTAGGGAATTCACTTTATTTAAATTAAAAAAAAGAAAACTAAACAATCAAATATTTTATCATGGCAAACTCAAACAAAAGAAAGAAAGTAATGAGTATGGTGTATGGCCTTGGAGCGGCTATTGTAATTATCGGGGCACTATTTAAAATTCAGCATATTTCTATTGGACCTATAACAGGTGGTTTAATGTTGACTATTGGTCTTATTACTGAGGCTGTAATATTTACAATATCGGCATTTGAGCCAGTAGATAAAGAACTAGATTGGGAAAAAGTTTATCCAGAATTAACTGGAAATAACCCTTTATCTAAAAATCTAAAGCAAGACTTGAAAGAGGAAAGTGGCCTTTTATCACAAAAATTAGATGATATGCTCAAGGAAGCAAAGATAGATTCTAAACTCATGGAGAGCCTTGGAGAAAGTATTAAAAACTTTGAGGGTGCTGCGAAAAACATTGCTCCAACAACAGATTCGATGAACTCACAAAAGAAATATGGTGATCAAATTTCAATGGCTGCTCAACAAATGGAGTCATTAAATAACTTATACAAAGTGCAAGTGGATTCAGCTATGCGTCAAGCTGAAGTTAACGAAGCGGTAACAAACAATGCAGGAAAGCTTAAAGATCAAATGGAATCCTTAACCGCTAATTTAAATTCTCTTAATGGTGTTTACGGCGGAATGTTAACTGCTATGAGACCAAAAGCTTAATTATAATTATATAAATTTACCACTATGGCTGGAGGAAAGGAAACCCCAAGACAGAAGATGATTAACATGATGTATTTAGTTTTCATCGCAATGTTGGCTTTGAATATGTCTAAAGAAGTATTATCTGCATTTGGAACAATCAATGAGTCTTTAGAAGATACCAATACTAATTTCGAAGAAAAAAATGAAGATGCATTAGAGGGTCTAGCTAGGAAAGCTGATGAATCTGAAGAGCAATTTAAAGAAGTTTTTAATAGTGCACAAATTGTCTCTGCAGCAACCTCAGAATTATATATTTATTTTGCAGGAGTTAAAGAAGGGATGTATAAGTCTGTCGAAGATCCAAAAGACTACGAAACTATGGATAAAACAGCCTATACAGATGAATTATTCGTAAGTGGTGAAAAACTAACATCCGCTGGTAAAGAGTTCTTAGCTAATATGATAGCTTATAAAGATAAGATGAATCAAGCTTTAGTGGGTAACGTCAAGTACGACGTTTTTTTATCCACTATTAATGATAAATTTAGCGGAGATCCAGTCTCTCCTGATGCTGGTGTTAAGGGTGCGAAAGTTAATTACGTTAGACATCATTTTGTTGGATATCCATTAATTTCATCTATAACTAAAATCACCGCTCTGCAAAATGACTTAAAGGTTGTTGAAAATGAAATTTTATCTTCTATGCTTTCTGGTCAATTAACACAGATCGCATCCATGGATAATTATTCAACCTTATTAGAACAAAGTAGAAGCGCTTATTACCAGGGTAATGTATTTGATGGATCTATTGTCTTAGGTCGTACTGATAATACAACTGTTCCAAACGAAGTTAAATTGACTTTAGATGGAAGACCTCTGGTTAAGGGCAAAGATTTCACACTCGAAGGGGGCCAGGTTAAGCTCAATGTAAACGCAGGAAGTGCTGGTGATCATAAAATTGAAGGTTTACTGATCTTTAAGCAAAATGGTAAGGACATCGAAGTGCCAGTTGATAAATCATTTTCAGTAATTCCTAAGCCTAATCAAGCAATTGTCTCAGCTGATAAAATGAATGTAGTGTATCGTGGTATTGAAAATCCAATTACTGTTTCTATGCCTGGAGTCCCAGAGAATAAAGTCAATGCCTCTGCTGATGGTTTGAGACGCATAAAGGGTTCTCAATATATGGTAAAACCTACAACTGGAACTGAATTAAAAATTAATGTAACTGGTGAAATTGAAGGCGAAATAATTCCCTCTTCAGCGATTTTCAGAATTAAAAGTTTACCAAGACCAACCCCTACAGTAAGAGGACAGATACAAGAGGGTGCTGCTATACAGATGCCTAAGAATGCTCTAAAGATTTCCCCAATCGGCGCTACATTTGAAAATTTCGATTTTGATATTACTCCAGTTGTTAAGCAATTCACGCTAAGTATTCCAGGACAGCCCTCAGTCGTTGTAAATGGCAGCAGAATGGATTCAAAGGCACAAGGCCTTTTAGATTTAGCTAGAGCAGGAGATATTATTCAAATATTCGACATTAAAGCTGATGTTCCTGGCGTGAACGTTAAAAATATGCCGGCAATATTAGTCCAATTAACAAACTAAAATGATGATGATGAGTTATTCAAATCTTAAATTCTTTTTATATTCCGCGATAGCTTTAAGCACAAGTTCAGCTTTAGCGCAATCGTCTAACATTCTGAACGCTTCCGAACCTTCTCAGGTTGGTGTACTCACAGAAAGTCAAAAGATTTCTGATGATGATAAGCCACTTGAATACGGATATATTGGTGATAGAGATATTTTATGGTCTAAGATCGTTTGGGAAAAGATAGATTTAAAGCAAAGAATTAATTTCCCTTTGCTCTATCCTACACAAGATGGTGCTTTTCCAAGAGGAAGACGCTCTTTGTACAAAGTTCTCTTAGATGCTATTGAAGAAGGTTCTTTGGATTCTACTTCTACTTCTGCAATTACAGAAGTGTATGCGACAAGTTATTTTAATAAGAGAAAAACTTACGCAGATATCCTAAGCTCAACGAAGTCGCTTTTTCTCCCCGATGTAGCTCTAGATGTTTTAGGCCAATATGGTGTTACAGGGACAGAAAATGTTCAAACATTTATCAATAGATCTTTAATAGGTAAACTTTCTGAGTTTCCAGAACTTTACTCTCAAGAGCTAGTGACAAAGATGGAGCCTTTTTTGATTCCTACTGCAATTACAAGTAGGGATATCCTTGAATATCATATTAAAGGGATGTGGTATTTTGATAAGCTTCAAGGTGAAATGAAATACCGTTTGCTTGGCATAGCTCCAGCAGGTTTCGATATTCAGAGCCAAAATCAAAGCTTCTCCGGTAATCCACAAATTGTCCCTTATTTTTGGGTTTGGTTTTCTGATGCTAGACAAGTACTGCACAGCGCAAAAGTCATAAATAATAATAATAGTTCAATGCCTTTTAGTTTTGATCATCTTCTTAACTCTAGACGTTTCGATGCATTTATTTACAAAACTCAAAATGTTTATGAAGATAGAGAAATTTCAGATTATATTCAAGATAATGCCTTACTGCAACTTTTGGAGTCCAATAGAATAAAAGAAGGAATTAGAAACTTTGAATTGGATATGTGGAATTACTAAACCTTATTCTTTTTAAAACCTTTAAATTAGCCCTTATAATTGTAAGGGCTTTTTTATGAAAGATGTTTTGATTGTCGGGTTTGGTATTTCTGGTCTATCTGTAGCCAGAAGGTTAGAGGAATCTTCTAAAACCTTTGACATTATATCAGATGAAAGTCAGCAGTCCTCAAAAGTTGCTGGGGGAGTTCTTAATCCTGTAGCTCTAAAACGTTATAATTTAGCCTGGAATGCGGCTAAATTTATGCCCGAAGCAATTGATTTCTATACTCAATTCAATACTGATTATCTTGAATTATTTTTTGAAGCCATCCCTGTTTATAAATTATTTTCTTCTATTGAAGATCAAAACAATTGGACAGTAGCTTCAGACCAGCTTGCTCTTGAGCCATTTATAGATCCTGTTATCCAAAAGGTGTCCGCTTCAGTATCGTCTTCTTTCAAACGCGGGCAAGTCCTTCAATCTCATCTCCTTCATTTAAAAAGATTGTTAGCTATTCAAAAAAATAAATTTAATTCACTTCATCAATTTAAAAATGAATCCTTTTCATATGCCGATCTGAAGGTCTGCGAGGATCATGTGAGCTACCATGAGAACACATACCGCAAGGTTATCTTTTGTGAAGGCTATGGAGTGCATTTCAATCCCTTCTTTAATTGGCTTCCCCTGTATGGGAACAAAGGGGAGTATTTGATATTTGAGTCCAAAGACCTAAAGGCCAATTCAAGTATCTTGAAATCGCGTTATTTTATCATTCCCCTTGGAAATGATATTTACAAATATGGAGCAACTTATTCTAGAGATGAGCTTAATGACTTACCAACCTCAGAGGGTAGAAAAGATCTTGTGGAAAAACTATCAGAGCTTATTCAGTGTGATTTTAAAATTATCGATCAGATTGCGGGAGTTCGCCCAACTGTAAGAGACCGAATACCTGTCTTGGGCAAGCATCCAGAGCACCAACATCTCTATATCCTTAATGGATTTGGAAGTAGAGGAGTGATGTGTGCACCAACTTTATCACGTGAATTAGTGGAACATATGTTCGAAGGAAAACCTATTGATAAGGAAACTGACATTAATCGGTTTCTTAAATTTTATTCTTAGCATCTTTATTGTAAGATAAGAATAAATTAATCCATATGTTTCTAGCTAGTCTCATGTTAATCGGCATCATAAGGACTAAGACTACAATAATTGAGATGAAAGAGGGTATAACTCCTAAACCTATAATAAAGTAGGAGGTAATAAAAGCCGCGACTGAAAATGCAACTCCCAGGCCATAACTAACATACATAGCTCCATAAAAAAAGGAAGGTTCTATTTTGTATTTAGTATCACAAACAGAGCATCTATTATGCATGTCGTAAATTTTATTCAGTTTGAAAGGATTGGATTCTTTATACATTTTATCCTCATGGCATACAGGACATTTTCCAGTAAATACGCTGTATAATTTTGAGCCTTTAAGCATTTTTAATAAAATTTAGCTTTGTTGAGTAAATATAACAATATTTGCAGAAATTTTAAGTAACATATGCTACATATTCATAATCTTTCCATTTCATTTGGTGGAGAGTATCTTTTTAAGGAGATCAGTTTCAAGCTAAGCTCAGGAAACAGGCTAGGTCTCATAGGTAAAAACGGAGCTGGAAAATCAACAATGCTTAAAATTATCTCTGGCGAAATGACCTTAGATACAGGTCAAATTGCAAAAGATAAAGAGATAAGCATCGGTTTTTTAAAGCAAGATATAGATTTTCAGCAAGGAAGAACCGTTCTGGAGGAAACTTATCAGGCTTTTGAAGCTATAAAAACGATAGAATCCAAATTAGACCATATCAATCATCAATTGGTAGAAAGAACAGATTATGAAAGCGAATCTTATAATCAGTTGATGATTGATCTTAATGATTATCAGCATCAGTATGAGATTTTGGGAGGTTATAATTACCAAGGGGATACAGAAAAAGTTCTAAAGGGTCTTGGCTTTACAACGGAAGGATTTGAAAAGCAAACGGATACCTTCTCTGGAGGCTGGAGAATGCGTATAGAGCTTGCTAAACTGCTTTTACAGACCAATGATATTCTACTGCTGGATGAGCCCACCAACCACCTAGATATAGAGAGTATTCTATGGTTGGAAGGTTTTTTACAAAATTTTGCTGGTTGTGTTGTTATCGTGTCTCACGATAAGATGTTTTTGGATAACGTAACCAATAGAACGATCGAGTTGTCTTTAGGTCAAATTTACGATTATAATAAACCTTATTCCAAGTTTAAAGTTTTAAGAGAAGAATTGAGAGAGCAACAATTGGCTTCTCAAAAGAATCAGCAAAAGGAAATTGAACAAACTGAAAAACTGATTAGTAAGTTTAGAGCCAAAGCCAATAAAGCGTCTATGGCTCAATCCCTCATTAAAAAACTTGAAAAAACTGAAGTCATCGAAGTGGATGAAGAGGACAATAAAGTTATGAATGTCAAATTTAGCACTTCTAAAAACCCTGGAAAAGTTGTGATTGAAGCAGAAAATCTTTCTAAAGCTTTTGGAGAAGATACGGTGTTTAAAGATGTAGACTTTCTTATAGAGCGGAATTCCAAAATAGCTTTTGTAGGGCAGAACGGCCAAGGGAAATCTACTTTGGCTAAAATTATTGTAGGGGAACTTGAACATGGAGGACACATAAAGCTAGGCCATAATGTCCAGATTGGATACTTTGCCCAAAACCAAGCAGAATATCTAGACGGCAATAAAACCGTTTTAGATACGATGCTTGATGCTGCCAACGAAAGCAATAGAAGCCGTGTAAGAGATATTTTAGGGTCTTTCTTATTTAGAGGAGATGATGTAGAGAAATACGTTAAAGTCCTCTCTGGAGGAGAGAGAAACCGTCTGGCTTTGGCCAAAATGTCTTTAACTCCCTTCAATGTTTTGATTATGGATGAGCCTACTAACCATTTAGATATTCAATCTAAAAATGTTTTGAAGGCAGCGCTTAATAATTTTGAAGGCACCCTGATTTTAGTATCGCACGATAGGGACTTTCTTCAAGGTTTAGCAGATTCTATCTACGAATTCAGAAATCACCAAGTCAAAGAATTTCTAGGGGATATCAACGATTATTTGAAATATCGTGAGCTAGAGTCCATGCGTGAAGTTGAAAAAAAGGACAAACAAAAAAAGCAAGAGAAAACAGCGAATTCAAACAAAAACGACTACGAATTTCAGAAGAAGCAAAAATCCCTTCAGAATAAACTAAGCGGAGTAGAGTCTAAAATCTCCAAGCTGGAAAAAGAAATCAAGAAAAGTGATCAAGATCTTGTCTTAAAATATGAAGAGACCATAAAACAACCTCACTATTTTGACACTTATAATGCCAAAAAAAGCCAGTTGGAAACTCTGATGAAATCTTGGGAGGACCTTCAGGTTAAAATTGAAAGTCTTTAAGTTTTCGTAAAATTTTAAAGTAAGGTGTAACCTTTATCCTTTTGTATCGTTCTAAAAATATTATATTGATCGTCTTTGGGGTTGTTTTATTGGTTGGAGCTATTTTTGGAGCCAAGTTTATCATCGATAGCAAAGAACCTCCAGAAACAAAAATCCAAAAAACTGTCAAAGCTGTATATGTAGAGACCGTTCAAAATTCTACGGTTTCAATCCTTATTCCCGCCAACGGGAATCGTATAGCTAAACACAGGGTAGAGCTTTATGTTGAGGTACAAGGAGTTTTTAAATCTAGTGCAAAGCCCTTTAGAGCTGGACAGGGGTATAAAAAAGGTCAAGTTTTGACCAAAATGGATGCCTTAGAATACCGAGCTTCGGTACAAACTGCCAAGAGCGATTTGTATAATCAAATCGCAGCCATCATGCCCGATTTGAGATTGGACTTCCCTGAGGTTCATCCAAAGTGGCTTAACTATCTCAATAGCTTTAACATTGATAAAGCGGCTCTGCCACTTCCTGAGTCTAAAACGGATAAAGAGCAGTTCTTCATCTATAGTAGAGGTATTAATACCGCCTGTTATAATGTTAAAAATCTAAAAGAACGCTTGGTGAAATACAAAATCACGGCGCCTTTTGATGGGGTATTGATCGAGGCTCTTGTGACTGAGGGTACTCTTATACGAAGTGGGCAAAAGTTTGGTGAATATATCGATCCTGAAGTCTACGAGCTCAAAGTAGCCATTGCTAAAGAGTATGCCGACCTCCTACAGGAAGGGGAATCAGTCTCATTAAGCAACAACAAGAAAACACAAAGCTATACCGGTACAGTGAGTCGAATTAATGTTAGTATAGAACAGGCGACATAAACTGTAAGCGTGTTTATCGAAGTTAGAGGCTCTTCTTTAAAAGAAGGCATGTATTTAAAGGCTGATATTGAAGCGAAAAAAGTAGGGAACGCTATGGCTTTAGATCGCAGCTTAGTGAACGATAGCGATGAGATGTTTGTAGTAAAGGATACTATTTTAAGCACTATTAAGGTGCAACCCATCTACTTTTCAGACAAACAGGTCGTGGTGAAAGGAGTTCCTGACGGTGAAGTTATTTTAGCGAAGCAAATTTCAGGGGCTTATAAAGGCATGCTGGTTAAAGTTGTTGGCGATAGTCTAAGCAAAAGCGAATCTAATACAAGCCTAGAAGCGGTTAACCAATGAGAAAAATAATCTCTTATTTTATAAAGTATCATGTGGCTGTGAATGTCATGATCTTAGCTTTCGTGATTTTCGGTGTTGTCGGGATGTTTAGCTTGCAGTCGTCCTACTTTCCTTTGATTGAGTCGGAAATCATCACTATAAACGTGACCTATCCGGGGCTGCTCCTGAAGAGATCGAGGAGGGTATTGTTCTAAAGATTGAGGACAATTTAAAAGGATTGGTCGGTGTAGGACGAGTGACTTCAACTTCTCGTGAAAACGGAGGAAGCATAACAGTTGAAATCGAAACCGATGAGGATATTGATGTCATGTTGACTGAAGTTATAAATGCAGTAGATCGTGTGCCCAATTTCCCCACGGGTATGGAGCTTTTAGTGGTCGCGAAACAAGAAAACATTCGTGAAACCTTCGATTATTTTGTAAGTGGTGAAAATGTAGATCTTGCCACTCTGAAGCAGATTGCGAGGCAGATGGAATACGATCTACGAGCCATGGATCGACTCTCGCAAATTGAAATCGAAGGGTGTCCTGAAGAAGAAATAGAAATCGCTGTAGGTGAAAATAATTTATTGGCCTACAACCTCACCTTCGCTGAAGTTGCTGAAGCCGTATCTAGAGCTAATATTTTAACCACAGGCGGAAGTATAAAAACAGAAGCAGAGGACTTTCTTATTCGGGCTGATAATCGGTCGTATTATGGTAAGGAATTAAATAATTTGGTGGTGAAATTTCAACCGGATGGAACGCTAGTAACCCTAAGAGATGTGGCGACTATCCGCGATCGATTTTCGGAAACTCCCAATGCATCCTATATCAACGGGAGAGTAGCGGTAAGTGTCAATATTTCTACGACGAACAATGAGGATCTGATGGCTGCTGCAGAAAAAGTGAGGCAATACGTCAAGGAGTTTAATGAGAAAAACGATACTATTGAAATTATCGTGGAACACGACAGAAGCATTACCTTAAGTCAGCGTACCGATTTGGATCGAAATTTTGAAGTGGATGCCCTAGTCGATTTTACCAGTCAAATTCAATTGGAGAAATATGTCAATAGTGCAGATGCCAATAACGTTAGCCTACTTCAGGCAGAAAAGAATATAATTATTAGTGATTACCACTATAAAGCTAGTAAAGTTGTATTTTTGCTTTCTATCGGGTTGACAGGCTCATATGGTTGGAATGAAGGTAACTTTCCAGTGACGAGTTTTGCCACATCAATTACCACGACTGGTGTTTTTGGAGGAGTAAGTCTTAGATGGGATCTTTTTGACGGAGGCCGTGGGATTACCACTACGAAAAACGCCAAAATACAATACGACAATCAGCAACTTGCTAAGGAGCAGATTAAGAAAGAGGTGACCCGAGATATTTTTAATGCCAGAGGAAATTACCAAAACCGACTTGAAGTTTTAGATTTGCAAACAAAAAATATATCAACAGCCAAGAATAATTTTGAGCGCTCAAGTGAACAGTATAAACTAGGGCAGATTACCTCTGTAGAGTTACGACAGGCTCAGGCGAACTTGCTTAATGCCCAGACCAGTAAAAATCTGGATAAGTATGATGCAAAATTAGCCGAGCTTGAGCTTTTACAACTTACAGGTCAACTTTTAAATATAGAATTTTAATGTTCGAACATCACTTTCAATGCCCTTATTGCTGGGAAGACATAAGCATGCTTTTAGACCCGTCTATACGTCAACAAACCTACGTAGAAGATTGTGAAGTCTGTTGTAATCCTATTGAAGTTACTCCTCGTTTTGAAGACGAAGAACTTCAAGAATTTAGAGCGGAAGATTTAGAGCAATAATATTTCACATTTTATATTGTTGGACTTATTATTTGTTTTATATTTGCAGTCTGATACAGAGAAAAACAATTTTCAAACATATATCGCGGGGTAGAGCAGCAGGTAGCTC
>NZ_PJBS01000100.1 GCF_002836055.1 Psychroflexus sp. MES1-P1E | reverse complement strand
TTCCAGAATATACGATGACTTCGCTTAGTTCTGCTGAATTTTCTTCAAGATTAATTTCGATATTATAAGTGGTCTTTTTATTCAGAGGAAACTTCAAAGTTTCAAAACCCATAAATGAAAACTCAAGGAATGAGTAATTCTTGTCCGATTGAAGGTAAAATTTTCCATTTTCATCAGAAATTATTCCTTCTGAAGAATCAAAAAATATAACATTCACGTAGGGGACTGGCTCACCGGAGGTGTCATAAATGTAGCCACTAACCTTTGTTTGAGCTAAAGCAAAACTAGTAATTAAGGCAAATAGAAGTAATAGACTA
Source organism: Psychroflexus sp. MES1-P1E (assembly GCF_002836055.1). Taxonomy (GTDB): domain Bacteria; phylum Bacteroidota; class Bacteroidia; order Flavobacteriales; family Flavobacteriaceae; genus Psychroflexus. The sequence continues at coordinate 10,864 of NZ_PJBS01000100.1, read as the reverse complement.
TGTTTCATTGAACTGAAAAAGCTTCAGATGCAATCTTATGCAAATGAAGCTCATTTTTGAGTTTAGGTTGTGTTAAATATATAAAACTTTTTTTACCGCTTTTATTACATCCTTGCTGTTGGGTAACCATTCTTGCAAAAGTACAGGAGAGTATGGAGCAGGTGTATCTGCAGTATTTAACTTCACAATAGGAGCATCCAAATAATCGAAAGCTTCGTTTTGAATTTTATAAGCAATATCTGTAGCTACATTACCAAAAGGCCAAGCTTCTTCAAGAATTACCAGTCTATTGGTTTTCTTTACAGATTTTAAAATAGCTTCATAATCTAAAGGTCTAACGGTTCTTATATCGATAATCTCACAAGAAATATTTTCCTTTTCAAGTTCTTCAGCTGCTTTATAAGCTTCTTTTATAATTTTTCCGAAAGATACGATGGTCACATCTGTTCCCTCCCTTTTTATATCTGCAACACCTAATGGTATTGTGTATTCTTCTTCAGGAACCTCTCCTTTATCACCGTACATCTGTTCACTTTCCATGAAAATAACAGGATCATTATCTCTAATTGCTGATTTTAATAGTCCCTTAGCATCATAAGGATTAGAAGGAATCACAACCTTAAGCCCTGGTGTATTGGCAAACCAACTTTCAAAAGCCTGAGAGTGAGTTGCTCCTAACTGACCAGCAGAACCCGTTGGACCTCTAAATACTATTGGGATATTAAACTGCCCTCCAGACATCTGTCTCATCTTGGCAGCATTATTTATAATTTGATCAATTCCTACTAAAGAAAAATTGAAGGTCATAAATTCAATAATAGGTCTGTTTCCGTTCATGGCAGACCCTATGCCTATTCCTGTAAAGCCTAATTCGGATATAGGTGTATCTATAACTCTCTTTTCTCCAAACTCATCTAACATACCTTTTGATGCTTTGTAAGCACCATTGTATTCAGCAACTTCCTCACCCATCAAATAGATAGTTTCATCAGCTCTCATTTCTTCACTCATGGCCTCTACAATAGCCTCTCTAAATTGGATTGTCCTCATTTAAATGTATTTTCTTTTATTAAAAATAAAGTACAAAAGTAGCAATTCATAATTCTAAATACTATAAGAATCTTATAAAAATTTTATTATGCATGCATAGTATCTTAGGGTCAAAAATATTATATTTGTTTCATAAAAAATTTAAAAATCGATGTAATGAAAATATTAGTATGTATTAGTCACGTGCCTGATACCACTTCCAAAATTAATTTTGTGGACAACGACACAAAATTTGACACCAATGGAGTTCAGTTTGTTATCAATCCAAACGATGAGTTTGGTTTGACAAGAGCGATGTGGTTTAAAGAAAAACAAGGGGCCTCAGTAGATATAGTGACTGTAGGAGGTAAAGATACAGAGCCTACCATTCGCAAATGTTTAGCGATTGGTGCAGATACTGCCTATAGAGTAGATACTCAGCCTCTAGATGGTTTTCAAGTAGCGAAGGAATTGGCCAAAGTTGCGAAAGATGGCGAATACGATTTAGTAATTGCTGGAAGAGAGTCTTTAGACTATAATGGAGGTATGGTACCTGGAATGTTGGCTAAACTTATCGGAGCTAACTTCATCAATACATGTGTGAGTCTAGATATTGAAGGAGAAACAGCAACAGCAGTTAGAGAGATGGATGGAGGTAAAGAAACAATTAAAACATCTTTACCCTTGGTTATTGGTGGTCAAAAAGGTCTAGTAGAAGAAAGCGATTTAAAAATTCCTAATATGAGAGGAATTATGATGGCTAGAAAAAAACCTTTAAATATCATAGAGCCTTTGTCATCAGAAACTCATACTGAAGCCAAGAGCTTTAGAAAACCTGAGCCAAAAGGTGAAGTCACTTTAATAGACGCAGATAATTTAGATAAATTAATAGACTTGCTTCATAACGAAGCAAAAGCTATATAACTTTAAAAAAAATAATATGTCAATTTTAGTATATACAGAATCAGAGAATGGCAAACTAAAGAAAGCTGCTTACGAAGTAGCTTCTTATGCCAAAGGGATTGCAGATCTAATGGGAACTAGTGTAACTGCTGTTACCGTTAATGCAGAAAATGTTGAGGAATTAAGTCAATATGGTGTAGATAAAGTTTTGAAAGTATCCAGCGATAAACTTTCAAAATTTAATGCTGATGCTTATGCTGAAGTGATCACGCAAGCCGCTAAAAAAGAAGATTCCAAAGTTATAGTCATTAGCCAAAGTGCTAATGCTAAATATATGGCACCACTTCTTGCAGTAAATCTAGAAGCGGGATATGTATCTAATGCTGTGAAGCTTCCAATTTTAGATGAGGGATTTAATGTAGAACGCACAGCTTTTACGAATAAGGCTTTCAGTATGACGTCTATTTCTACAGATATAAAAGTTTTAGGATTATCAAATAATTCTTATGGTCTTAAAGAAAATGAATCTTCTCTAACGCAAGAAGAATTTTCTCCAGAACTTACCGATGAAAATTTCGGAATTACCGTAGAATCTGTAGATAAAAATAAAGATAAAGTAAGTATTGCAGATGCGGAGGTTGTCATCTCAGCAGGAAGAGGAATGAAAGGCCCTGAAAATTGGGGGATGATAGAAGAGCTTGCTGGAGTTCTTAATGCAGCAACAGCCTGCTCAAAACCCGTAAGTGACATGGGTTGGAGACCTCACGGTGAACATGTTGGGCAAACGGGAAAACCTGTAGCTACCAACTTATATATTGCAATAGGAATTTCTGGAGCAATACAGCATCTCGCTGGTATAAGTGCTTCAAAGAATAAAGTAGTAATTAATACCGACCCAGAAGCTCCATTCTTTAAAGCTGCAGATTACGGTATTGTAGGCGATGCTTTTGAAGTTGTCCCACAATTGATTGAAAAACTAAAGGAATTTAAAGCAAATAACTCATAATTTTTATAAATTGTGCCCTCAATAATGGGCGGTCTAATTTTAAGATGTCCTTAAAATTAGATCGCCTTTTTATTTAACATCATGAAGTATGAGCTTAGCTAGACTTAGCATAAAAGGAATATCCTATAGTCAAACACAAAATGGTGCTTACGCACTTTTATTGAGCGATATGGATAGCGATAGACAATTGCCAATAGTTATTGGAGCTTTCGAGGCTCAGTCTATAGCTATTGCCTTAGAAAAAGAAATAAAACCTCCACGACCTCTCACACACGATTTATTTAAAACGTTTTCAGATAGATTTAAAATTACCGTTAAGCAGGTTATTATTCATAAGCTGGTAGATGGAATTTTTTATTCGAGTTTAGTTTGTGAAAGAGATGGAATTGAAGAAACTATAGATGCTCGCACAAGTGATGCCATAGCTCTTGCACTTCGGTTTGATGCTCCTATTTTTACCTATAAGAATATCCTTGATAAAGCTGGTATTTATTTAAAAGATAAAGGTGAAAGTACCGACATCTATGATTCTAGAAATATAGAGGCTACCGAACAAAAAGAATCAACTGAAGAAACAACTACATTAAAAAGTGAGTTTAGCCAAATGACGACTAAAAAACTAAACGAACTTCTCGACAAAGCAGTTACTGACGAAGACTATGAACGTGCTGCGAAAATTCGTGATGAAATTTCTAAACGAAGCTAAGAAATGAAACATTTGACTTGGGTACTCCTACTATGTCTGCCTACTTTATTAATAGCCCAAAACATCCAAGGGACTTGGGAAATTGATATCAAAGAACAGAAAGACTCGGTTTCCTATTTTGAAGACGAGCAAACTATAGAGTTTTTAGATTCCGTTTTTACACTCCGACATTCTACAAATGATCTCGCATATCAAGGAAGCTTTTCTACAGAGAGTAGTGAGCTAATATTAGAACCTAGATTAAATTCTTTAAACAATATTGTTTTTGATTTTCAATTTTCTGCTGATTCTGTTTTAAATCTAACCTCTGAAAATTTTAAGCTTAAACTCAATAAAGTAAATACTGCTGAATCCATTTCGGAAATAGCAGCCTCTAAGGTTATTATTCCCAATCAAAATTTTAGTTTTAATAGCCTATGGAGAGGTGTTTTAGGCATGTTCAGTTTGCTTTTTATCGCTTATATCCTAAGTAAAAATAAAAAAGCCATTAATTGGAAAACCGTTGGGTTTGGATTATTAGCACAACTTATCTTGGCCGTTGGCGTATTAAAAATTCCTTTTGTACAGTCTGGTTTCGAGTTCGTAGGAAATATCTTTGTGAAAATCTTGGATTTCACAGCGACTGGAAGTGAGTTTTTGCTTGGAGGTTTAATGGACACAAGTACTTACGGCTATATTTTTATTTTTCAAATCTTACCTACTATTATTTTCTTTTCAGCATTAACTTCTATCTTGTTTTACCTAGGAATTATTCAAAAGGTAGTGAGCGGATTAGCTTGGGTGCTTTCTAAATTATTAGGTATTTCTGGAGCAGAAAGCTTAAGTGTTGCAGGGAATATATTTCTTGGCCAAACCGAAGCTCCATTAATGATTAAGGCTTACTTAGAACGCATGACTCGTTCTGAAATCCTTTTGGTGATGATTGGTGGTATGGCAACGGTGGCAGGGGGTGTCCTTGCTGCCTATATAGGTTTTCTTGGCGGAGATGATCCAGTTATGAGATTAGCGTTTGCGAAGCATTTGCTTGCAGCCTCTGTCATGGCTGCTCCTGGAGCTATTGTTATTTCAAAAATACTCTATCCTCAACAAGAAAAAATAAATACCAACGTAGAAGTTTCTTCAGAAAAAATAGGCTCTAACATCCTAGATGCTATTGCCAACGGTACTACCGAAGGCTTAAAACTTGCGGCTAATGTTGCAGCCATGCTCCTAGTGTTTGTAGCTTTAATCGCTTTTATTAATTATGGATTTGAAAAGATTGGAGACCTCACCAATCTTAATGTATTAGTTGCCCAAAACACGCCTTACGATAAGTTTTCATTGGAAGCGATTCTCGGGATTATCTTTGCTCCACTCATGTGGTTGATAGGGGTAGCCAAGGAAGATGTAATGCTCATGGGACAGCTTTTGGGGATTAAACTAGTAGCTAGTGAATTTGTTGGATATATCCAATTAGCAGAACTTAAAAACACTGCAAATGCATTGAGCTTAAACTTTGAAAAATCTGTCATCATGGCCACCTATATGTTATGTGGCTTTGCGAACTTTGCCTCTATTGGCATCCAAATTGGAGGTATAGGCTCGCTGGCACCAGGACAACGTAAAGTTTTATCTGAATTTGGTATTCGCGCACTTATTGGCGGAACCCTAGCCTCTCTTATGTCTGCTACTATTGCTGGGATGATTATAGGTTAGTACAAAGTAGTCCATCTAGAAAAGTATCCATAACATAAGCTTTATAAAATTTTACTATCTATAATTTATTAATGTGAATACTCAGAAACCAGGTTTATCTACAAATAAACTTGCATAATAAATCCATTTAATTAAGATAAAATATACTTGTTAATCGGTCTCTAAATATTAAAATTTCTATTTTTGGACGTTTTAAATACGACATTTATGAAACAGTACCATGACTTAATTTCTCATATTCTTAAAAATGGAATCCAGAAAGGAGATAGAACGGGAACAGGAACCAAAAGCGTGTTTGGCTACCAAATGCGATTTGACCTTAATGAGGGGTTTCCGCTGGTAACCTCCAAGAAAATTCATCTCAAATCTATCATTTATGAATTATTATGGTTTTTAAAAGGGGACACCAATATTTCTTATTTGAAGGAGAATGGCGTTAAAATCTGGAATGAATGGGCAAATGAAGATGGAGATCTTGGTCCAGTATATGGCCACCAATGGAGAAATTGGAATTCTGAAGATATAGACCAAATTGAGGAATTGATTCATACCTTAAAAACAAACCCCAATAGCCGAAGAATGATGGTTTCAGCATGGAACCCAAGTGTCATGCCAGATACTTCAGCCTCTTTTGAAGACAATATAGCCGATGGAAAAGCAGCCTTACCGCCCTGTCATGCCTTCTTCCAGTTTTATGTCGCTGAAGGAAAATTATCCTGCCAACTGTATCAACGTAGTGCAGACGTTTTTTTAGGAGTGCCCTTTAATATTGCTTCTTATGCTTTGTTTACAATGATGGTTGCACAAGTCTGTGATTTAAAATTAGGTGATTTTATTCATACATTTGGAGATGCCCATATTTACAATAACCATTTAGAACAGATTGATCTTCAACTTTCTAGAACTGCAAGACCTCTCCCTACTATGAAGCTGAACCCGGAAGTAAATTCTATCTTCGATTTTAAGTTTGAAGATTTTATTTTAGAAAATTACGATCCACATCCGCATATCAAAGGGAAAGTGGCCATCTAAAATTTGGTTAATTCTTTTAGAATAGGTCTTGCTAGGAGTCCTATTTTAGTAAATTCCATTTTGTTCACTTATGATTCAAGAATTTTTAGAGACGAGAACCTTTACGGAAGTTTTATGCAAGCCTCTTCAACTAGAGGACTTTGTTATACAACCTGTTGAATTTGTTTCACCTACCAAATGGCATTTAGCCCATACGTCTTGGTTTTTCGAGGTCTTTATACTTACTAAATTCAATAAAGATTATGAGTTATATAAGACAGATTATCCTTATCTCTTTAACAGTTATTATGAAACAAAAGGAGACCGGATGATGAAAACTGATCGTGGAAATTTATCAAGACCCTCTTTACAAGAAATTTTCAATTATAGATCTTATGTCACTAATGCATTATCGAATCTGTTAGAGTTCAATCCTAATCACAATGAACTTTTATCTATAGTAGAAATTGGTATCCATCATGAAAAACAACACCAAGAATTAATATTGATGGATATTAAATACTGCTTTGGTCATAACCCCCTTTTTCCAGTCTATGAAGGGAGATTTGATGAGCAATCTTCCCAAGAAAAAAACCAAGACTGGCACTCCATTAAGGAAGGGCTTTATAAAATAGGTCATCACGGTAAAGGATTTTGCTACGACAATGAAACTGAAGCTCATCAAGTATTCCTTCAAGAGTTTAAGATTCGAGATGGGCTGGTCACTAATGGAGAATTTATAGAGTTTATAGAGGATGGAGGGTATAAAGATCCACTGCTATGGCATGCCGAAGCTTGGGACTGGATCCATGCTGAAAACATAAGCTGTCCCCTATATTGGCGAAAAATGGAGGAAGGTTGGTCTGAGTTTGCCTTAAGTGGTTTAAAACCATTAAATTTAGATCATGTCCTTAGTCATGTCTCCTACTATGAAGCTGCTGCATTTGCTCAGTGGAAAGGGTATAGATTGCCCACAGAATTTGAATGGGAGATCGCCCAAGACAAGTTCACCTGGGGAAAACGCTGGGAATGGACAGAAAGCGCTTACACTCCATATCCAAATTACAAAAAAGCAGCTGGCGCTCTAGGAGAATACAATAGCAAATTTATGGTTAACCAAAAAGTATTACGCGGTGGTTCTGCTTTGACGTCAAGTAATCACACCTCAAAAACATACAGAAATTTTTTTCACCCTCATATGAGATGGCAGCAAAGCGGTGTAAGGCTTACAAAATAAATCGACAATTATATAATGAATAGTACAACTCAAACGATGACGCATACAGCTTTCGAAAAAGATGTTATCCAAGGACTCACCGATTATCCTAAACATTTGTCTTCCAAATTTATTTATGATAAAAAAGGGGATAAACTCTTTCAAGATATTATGGCCATGCCAGAATATTATCTGACTAATAGTGAATACACTATTTTAGAGCATCAATCTTCTAGTATTGCTGAAAAATTTAAACTTAAAGAAGGGTTTGACTTAATCGAATTGGGAGCTGGTGATGGAAAAAAAACCAAACTTTTACTGAGTCACCTCACCGACATAGGAGCCAATTTTAATTATTTACCAGTAGATATTAGTCAGAATGTGTTGGATGAACTTGGAAATGCTTTAAATAATGAGTTACCAAAAGTAAGCTACGAGTTACTTCAAGGTACTTATTTTGAGGTATTGAATCAACTTTCTAGTTATAACAAAAGGCAAAAAGTGATTTTAGTGTTAGGATCCAACATAGGAAACTTAATGCACGAAGACGCCATCGATTTCTTATCGAAAATTGAAGAAAATATGTCTTCAGAAGATGTGTTATTTATGGGCTTTGACCAAAAAAAACATCCGCAAACCGTTCTTGATGCCTATAATGACCCCAAAGGACACACCGAAGCTTTTAATAAAAACCTATTCGCAAGAATAAATGAAGAGTTTGATGCAAACTTTGACTTGGATTCGTTTTTCCATTGGGAAACCTACGACCCAGAAACGGGAACTGCCAAGAGTTTTTTGGTGAGCAATAAAGCACAACAAATCAAAATTCCAAAACTAGAACTCACAGTTGACTTTAAAGCTTGGGAAACCATACATACAGAAATCTCTCAAAAATATGATGATGAAACTGTAGAATGGCTAGCTAGTGAAGCTAGTTTAACTATCGAAAGAGTTTTTGAAAGTGAAAATGGTTATTATAAAAATTATACCTTTAAAAAAAAATGAGATGAGAGCACTTTGGAATGCATAAAAATTGGTTGAAAGTAATGAAACTATAATCGCAAAGGGGATCATTAGTTCTCAGCGTTAAGCTTTGATCACCCTTATTTTTTAGACAGTAACTACCATAACACTTAGCCCTAAAAAAGACAAACTCCGTGTTCTACACATTTGACATTAGACTTTATTTGTAAATGGCGGAAAAAAATAAAACCACGGTATGGTATTATCCAAAATAAAATCTGAAATTGATGTTATTAAAAACTTCATGGCGTTTTGGAATGAAGTAAACATTGTAAAGTAGAGTTGTTTATTAAGAATTCTCCCGCAATTCATTTAGTAGAATTTCTAGATCTTTTTCTGTGTTAAAATACTGAAATCCAACTCGAATTCTACCTCCTCGATGTGCACTTAAAATTCCTTTATGCTGCAATTTCTCCATCAATTTTTCGTCTCCTTTTAAACTGAATATATTCTGATAAGAATCTGCATCAACGACTTCCTTGTCCAATAAATTCATCTCAAAAAATTTAGCTTTTGCTTGTTTTGAAAGTGTTTTGATGGTTGATTCAATAAATTCGATTCCCACTCTTTTGTAATGAAATTCCAAAGCAAATTTCAACCTTGCGACTGCGAGGAGATCGTGATGCCCTGGTTCAAGAAATCCAGTTAACCTCAGTTTACTATCTGGTTTTGAAGTAAGAGAATTGCTCCCAACGGTTCTGAAATTAAATCGATTTAAAAAGCTAGATTTAAAAAGAAAAAAAGCGTTACCTAAACTTGCGTTAAGCCACTTATAACCACTTGTCCCAAAGACATCAAAGGGTGAATTCTCAAAATCAAAAGGCTCAGTACCGCAATATTGAGTTGCATCTACCATAAAGCTTACCTCTGGAAACTCTCGCTTTAATTGTTCTAGATCTTTCATACTAAACGTCAAACCACTTATGAATTGAGTCATACTAAACATGAAAAAATCTGGCTTCTCTTCTAAGAATACTTTTCTTAAATTCTCATTTAAGTTTTGATTGATATCAACTTCGTGGATTTGAAAATGCCTTGATTTCACTGGTAAATTAACTGAAGGGTAATCTTGTGTTAGCAAAACAACTTTGGATGAATCAGGTAAATCATTCAATATCAGGTTGAAGCCTGTTGAAAAATTATTGAGAATACCAATATTTTCAACTTTAGAATTATAAATCTCAGCGATTAAAGATTTGGTATCTTCAATAATTTGGTGCTCGTTTTCATTGGTAAATGCACTTCCTCTTGATCTATAATCTTCCTCCATATCTTGTATCTTTTTGGAAACTTCAGAAGAAAGCACTCCTGTAAAAGGTGTGTTTAAGTAAGTATAGGCGGAGGTAACGGGGAATTCTTTTTTTAAATCTATCATGTTCAAGTCTGTGAAACTATTAGTAATTTTGGAATTCAAATATACTAAAAATGGGTTCAAAAAAGAAAATTGACTCTGAGTTAAGAGAGCTCTATGAAAATGCTCATCAGCGTTTAAAACAAAAGAAACGATTGGTAACTCACCTTGTTGTATTTTTAGCTGGGTCTGTTATTTTTATATTTGTAAATATCGGATTAGGCTATAGGTCCGATTTCAAGCCTTTTAATAATTATTGGTTTGTTACCGCCCTATTAATTTGGCTGTTTTTTCTAATCATCCATGCCATCAACGTATTTATAGTCAACAACCTAATGGGTAAAGAATGGGAAGAAAAACAAATGAACAGACTTGTGGAAAAACAGTTAGAACGACTTCGAGGACTCCAAAAAAAAGTAGATAAAAAGCATCCTATCGATGAACTAACCCAAGATAACGAAAATTCTTAATAATCATGAAGATTACACTAATTGCTGCAGCTGCAGAAAATAATGCTCTCGGAAAAGATAACGATTTAATTTGGCGTCTCCCAGATGACTTTAAGAGGTTTAAAGCTCTCACGTCTTACCACCACATCATTATGGGAAGAAAAACCTTTGAATCCTTCCCTAAGCCCCTTCCTAATAGAAAACATGTGGTAATTACCAGACAGGAAAATTATAAAAACGAGACTATAGAAGTTGTGCACAGTCTAGAAGAAGCTATCCAATTTAGTTCCACTGAAGAAGAGATTTTTATAATTGGTGGAGGTGAGATTTATAAGCAAGCCTTACCGTTTGCTGATAAAATTGAATTAACTCGTGTTCATGGCGAATTTGAAGCTGACACCTTTTTTCCTGAAATAGATGAAAAAAAATGGGATTTAGTCAATTCTGAATTTCATGACAAAGATGAAAAACACAA
>NZ_PJBS01000099.1 GCF_002836055.1 Psychroflexus sp. MES1-P1E | reverse complement strand
TTTATAGATAAAGTCAGCTAGAACAAGATTTTGAAAGCTACATCTTAAGAAAGTAAAAGTGGTGTTTTCAAAAAAAGTTTTGTTTTTACCATCGTTCATTCTTAAAGTGCTTTCAAATTTGCAATTCAAAAACTCAATATCTAAAACACCTTTTTTTGCTAATAATTGAAAAAATAATTGAATATCTGAGTCGTTGAATCTAATAATTAATTTTACATCTGCCAGCCCGATATTATGAAACATACCTCCAGAAGGAAATTTATCTATTGTGGTCAGTTCATTCGCCAATGAAGTAGGGTCTTCAAAAAATCTTTCTTTCATCATTGTGTTATTTTACACAAACATTTGCTGCAGCAGCCTTTTTTAAAAGTTTGAATTAAGTTGTTCTCTAAGATGGCTTCAGATTGGTGGCTCATTTATTCTTCTAAAAAAATGTTTTTATAATTTGCTTCGATGTCTTTTACTTCTTGTTCTTTTAAAGCTGAAAACTCCTTTTTTAAGGCATGTTTAGATAAGTTACCCACCCCTTTCCTCAAAAAGCTCACCAGTAATGAAATGAGCTTATCTGGCATTTCATAATCATCCTCGAGGAATCGTTTAAATTCTTCATAGCGTTCTAAATAGCGGACTTCGGTTGGAATGATATTCTCAATAGTATCTTGCACGCAATCATATAAGAACTCAGCTGGCAAGGTCGCGTCAAAGTAACGGTAATAATCCATTGTTTCATTAAGTACTTCAATATTATTATCAGGAGCTGCTTCCCAATTTATATGTTCCAAAACTGGATGTGAGAAATGTTCCAGAACCTCTTGATAGTCTTTTTTGTGATCTAAAATCGATGCTGAAACTGGAAAAATCATGCCTTGCTGTGTGTAATTCATTTTAGATAAGACGTGGTGAATGATATATCTATGAAGTCGTCCATTTCCATCTACAAATGGATGAATAAATACAAATCCAAAAGCAATTTCTGCAGCCACTAATACTGGATCCATTTCTTGTTCCATCAGTAACTTCTTCGTGCTTGTCCACCCTTCCATCAATTGAAGAAGATTTTCAAATCTAGCTGATATATGATCGGGAATTGGTTCTTGACTTACCTCGTCCCGATCACCAACAAAGCCTTGTTGTTCTCTAATGCCCATTGTTGTGAATCGCGTATTTTCTATCACAATTTGTTGTAGGCGATTGAGCTCGTTAATATCTAATTCATTTATGCCCGCTTGCCCGATCGCTTTTCCCCATCTGGCAGCTCGATTGCTACGTGGCTTTTCGCCCTCAATAGTAAATGAAGCTTTAGAATCTTTCAACAAGAGAAATGCAGATGCCCTTTGTAATAGATCTTTACTTACCCTATCTAGATAAGTGTTCTTTTGTTTCCGAATATCCGATTGGATATATTTTTCAATCTTTTCAGTTTTTCGGATTAGTGGACAATAATTGAGCGTCCCGGGAAGGTTATTAATTATTTTGTGTCTAGGAGAGCTTACACCTTTAATAGCATATTGTAGTTTCTCATCTATAAGTGGTACTGCTTTTTTAATAGCTAAATCAGGAATATCCAGTTTTTCGTCCATGAGCCACTCGTACAAAAACCATACTTTTCTACTGTATTGTCCTGTAGGCTCAATTTGAAGTATTTCTTTTACAGTTGATGCGCCTATACATTCAAATAATTTCTTAAAAACAAGTAAATCTACGCCTTCATATTTTAAAGCAAATACCAAGTGCCTGTAAAGCTCATCATCAATAGCATATCGTTCTCTATATATTTTCCAATTGTCTTTTTCGTAATTTTTTTTGTTGTCACTAATTAAACTCAGTATTTGCGGATAAGGCACGGGTAGCTTATAATGTTCTATGAGGGCTCCATACCCAACCAACATACCTTCCTCAGGCGCTTTTCGCCCATTGATAATTTGTGTCCGGATGGATATGCCTATATGTTTCATGCTTTACTTTTTATCAATTTACGGAAAAACAGGTAATTCAATGGAAAAACAGGTAATAAATTGTGATTATTTGGAAAATTGAGTAAATGCGTGTATTTGGAAAATTGGGTATATGAGCAGAAAACAGGTAATTATTAGCCTTATATTGGAAAAACGGGTAAGTGTTAGGTTGCTCCATTAAACAAATAGTTGTTACAATAGCCCTTTTTTGTTGTCATTGCGAAGGCAGTGAAGCAATCTGTGTGGTCATTACGAGCTAGTGATTGCGAGGCTTTTTAGCCGAAGCAATCTGTCGTCATTGCGAGGCACTTTCACCGAAACCATCTGTTGCTTGTTTCGTTAAATCGCTCCATGCGCTATTCTCCTTTTCTATCAATGCTATTTTCTTGGCTCTACTGCCTGCTTTTAATTGTTTTTCTCTTGCAATGGCATCTCCTATCATTTGAAACGCTTCATAATACACCAACTTATCTAAATTATACCGTGCTGTAAATGATTTTTTATAGTGTTTCTCTTTATGTTGTTGCATGCGCTGCGTTAAATTACTAGTGACACCTACATACAATGTGGTATTGTTTTTATTAGTGAGTATGTAGATATAGCCTGGTTTCATTTTTTATTTCTGTCATTGCGAGCTAGTCATTGCTAGCGAAGCGAAGCAATCTGTGTCGTCATTGCGAGGCGCTTTCGCCGAAGCAATCTGTTTAATGTTTGTACCACACTTCATGAGATTGCCGCGGTCGTACCTCCCTCGCAATGACGTTACACAAACATCTTTTGCAAAAGCCCTTTTTTTTACGCTATTATATTATTTCCATAAGGGTTCTTGTTGCCAATTTGGTTTCATACCTAACGCATGTGGATCAACATTAGGATATGTTGAAAATAAATTATCTAATTGTTGTGTAAAATCGTTGTTTGGTTGTATCACATTTAACATGTATTTCATTAAGCACATATGTGTATATAATTTTTGAAACTCATGTTGCTTTGGTACATCTAAAACCCATGCATTTGGAGGTTTTGAAAGTAATTTGGGAGCTCCAGGAAGGTTTCTATTCCATAGTCTAGAATGGTGTGCACAGAAATTTCGAATTTGTGCTATAGACTGCAACCAACTTGGTAAATAGGTGTGATTTACCGCTCCTAGTTCTTTAGCGATGGTATCTTTTGATTTTACAGTTGGTTTTAAATTACCGTATAATTTAGATAGCGCCCCAAAGCTAGTTTGTTCTAAAGATTTCCAAGCAGGCGGAAAGCGTAAATCTTCCCTATGCTTTTTCTTGTGGTTTTTAATGGTAACATCCTTAGTTCTTGATAATTCTTCTTCTAGCTTTGCAAGCGTTTTTACCAAAGCCATACTATCTGTAAAAAGTGTAAAATTCTGAAACCACCAAGGGTCTATTTCATGTGATAAATGATAAATAAGTTTTGTACGTAAACTAATTTCAATTTTCTCGATAACCTCAAAAAGAAGGATTCTTAATTTTGCATCAAAGTTATACAGCGCTACAACATCTGTAAAATTACTATTAGGTTTGAAAATATGGTTTTTCTTATCCGATTGCATGACATACCAATATTCACCCAATCTGTAATAACTTATGTTAGAAAGATATGCTGTAGCTATAGCCTCGTTTGAAATGGCTAGACCTCTTGTTTTAAGTTGGTCTATTTGTTGCGCTATGGTTATTGCCTGTTTACTAAACATAGGCAGTTTTTTGAAAAGTTAGTAAGAACAGTAACGTATATAAAGCAAAAGACACACCCTGGGACGCTGTTCTAAAGGGTAGCGTGGTGTGTACTGTTAAAGCAAATTTACATGTAATTATCATATTGTCAATACTTTTTAATGTTTTTTTTTAATATAACATACAAAACGTTACTAAATATCTTGTTTCTGTCGGTGTTGACCATACTTATACAAATAGTTGCTGCAGCAACCTTTTTTTTTAGGTTTGGGTAACTTAACTCATTATTATTGAATTCATAAACCAAATTATTTTTCTGTTTTTTTATTGGTTTATTATGTTTGTTACTCCTTAAAATCGCATCAGGTATCTCATCTGGGAAGGCCTTACAACCATTACCAAACTCAAGCCAGTGTTTACATTTGAAACATATTAAATTAATAGTTGAAGTCATTTAATTATATTTTAATGTTCTTTTCATAAGATTGCTTGAGTTTGCTTCGTCCTTCGTCCTCGCAATGACGGTTCGATTGTCATTGCGAGCTAGTCATTGCGAGCGAAGCGAAGCAATCTGTCGTCATTGCGAGGCGCTTTCGCCGAAGCAATCTGTCGTCATTGCGAGGCTTTTTCGCCGAAGCAATCTGTCGTCATTGCGAGGCGCTTTCGCCGAAGCAATCTGTGGTCATTGCGAGCCTCCGTTTCGTCATTGCGAGGCGCTTTCGCCGAAGCAATCTGTGGTCATTGCGAGCCTCCGTTTCGTCATTGCGAGGCTTTTTCGCCGAAGCAATCTGTCGTCATTGCGAGCCTCCGTTTCGTCATTGCGAGGCGCTTTCGCCGAAGCAATCTGTGGTCATTGCGAGCCTCCGTTTCGTCATTGCGAGGCGCTTTCGCCGAAGCAATCTGTTTAATGTTTGTAAGACACTTCATGAGATTGCCGCGGTCGTACCTCCCTCGCAATGACGTTACACAAACATTTGCTGCAACAGCCCTTTTTTAAAGGTTTGGGTTTGGGTTATTTGATTATTGACACTTTCTATTTTAGTGTCGATACTCGATAAGTAGGTAGCGATTTTTTGTTGTTCTGGTAGAGTTGGTACTTTAATGTCTATGTTCAAAAAATCAATAACTCCAATATTTAACAAACCGTGATTTCTAGCACCTTCTTGAGCTACCTTTTCCAATTCAATATTTTGTCTTCCGAATTCAAAGTATTGTTCCATAAAATCTAAAGAAACTTTATCATTAAATTCGAAACAGATATACAATGTAGAAACTACACCCTTATCGTATCTATTCAATCTTTTTATCGCACCCATTGGATAACCAGTAGAGTAACTTTTGTTATAAGCAAATTCATCTCTATGAAGTAAATAATAATTTGTTACATTTTTAGCAGAAACAGATTTATTAAAATATTCTAATTGACTTATTAATCCTTGTTGTGCAGAAATCGTTAATACATTTAAATTATTCTCTTTGTTTTTACGCACTACACGTTTAGCGACATCACTTAGTTGTTTCTCTTCCCAATCTGGGAATTCTGCTTTATTTTGAGCAGATTGCTTGAGTTTGCCGCGTCGTTCCTCCTCGCAATGACTGGCTCGCAATGACGTTTCATTTGTCACGTCTGGTTTAAAGCGAAGCTGGCCAGAGAAGAGTTGTTGCATGACGCCTTTTTTGTAGTGCTCCAACAAGGCCTTCTTTTTGGTGAGCTGCTGTATTTTTTTATCTATTGCAGATAAAAAGGAGGCTATTTTTTGTTGTTCGGGGAGGGATGGGAGATTTAGTTTTAAATTCGAAACTCTTCCAGCAGATAAACTTAGAACTTTTGTTCCTTGCGCTATTGTCATTATTTGCTTCCTTAATTTCCAAGATTTAAGCAAAAAACTCATGTAGCCCAAAGCTGTACTTTCTGACGATGGTCTTGCTAAGAATGTGTGCAAACCAGCTAATAATTTTTCATTATTAATATCAATAAGCTCAATAGACTTTCCAATATCTGCATAATCTTCAGATGCATCTGCAATAACTAAATCACCAACTTTACAATAAGAGTCTTCCTTAATTTTTGCTAAATCTACATCGTCATTAATCAATGGAACATATTCGTTAGCTAAATGAAATTGAGTTTGAAATTTTGTATGAATATCACCGTAATGGATATTTCTAACTTCGCCTTTATCGTAATTCAGTTTATCTCTGGAAAGTGAATTTGTAGTATGAAACTTATAATCGTCTCCAAACAAAGTTTCCTCAATACACCCTTCAAATTCCTTAAATCGTAATGCTGGTTCGAGAGGATGCGATTGCTTGAGTTTGCTTCGTCCTTCGTCCTCGCAATGACTAGCTCGCAATGAGGGTTTGTTATCGATATGTGTTGTTTCGGTACTCATAGTTGCACGAAGGATAGAACGGTTTGTGTGAGCTCATTTTGCTTTTTTGCAAAATAGCGAGTAGTGATAGCCTGACCTGTAAGGGCGTGCCCTAATACTAATTTATATGTTTTGTTTTTGTTCATTTCGTTTTTTTAGGTCTTTGCGAGCGCAGCGTGGCAATCTGTTGAATCCGTGTTCCTAACCCACAGATTGCTTCGGTCGTTCCTCCCTCGCAATGACGGTTAGAACGGGGTGTCAATTCCTAATTGCTTACAGTAATCGGCTATGGTGGCATCGGTGCTTCGGCTACGCTCAGCAACCTCTTTAAGTTGACGGCTTACCTCAGACAAGTCTACGGGGTCTTCTTCTTCGAAGGTATCTACATAACGCGGGATGTTGAGGTTGTAGTCGTTTTCTGCTACTTCTGTCAGTTGGGCTACATGGCTGTATTTATCTTCGGCAGTTCGGTTTTTGTAGGTATCCATGAGTTTAGTAATGTCCTCTTCACGCAAGTAGTTCTGCGTTTTTACCTTTTCAAAATGTTGACTCGCATCAATAAATAAAAGGCTGTCCGCCTCGGACCTGTCTTTTTTTAGCACCAAAATACAAGTAGGAATACTGGTTCCGTAAAAGATGTTGGCTGGCAACCCTATGACAGCATCGAGGTAGTTGCGGTCTTGGATGAGGTATTTACGGATGTGCCCTTCGGCGCCTCCTCTAAACAATACGCCGTGTGGTAGCACTAAAGCCATCGTTCCGTTATCGGCTAACTGATGCACCATGTGTTGCACAAAGGCAAAATCGGCCTTAGAGCTTGGTGCTAGTTTTCCGTAGTTAGAAAAACGGTCGTCACTCATAAATAAGGGACTTGCGCTCCACTTGGCTGAGAATGGCGGATTGGCGACAATGGCTTCAAAACGTTGGTCTATATGTTGTGGTCGCTCTAGGGTATCTTCATTTTTAATGTCGAAACGCTTGTAATGCACATCGTGCATAATCATGTTCATTCGGCACAAGTTATAGGTGGTAGGGTTCATTTCTTGTCCGTAAAACGCAGCTACTCCGTTTACTTGTTTGGCGACGCGCAATAACAAAGAACCTGATCCACAGGTAGGATCGTATACCGATTTCAGTTGGTCTTTACCCACCGTTACCAATTGTGCCAGCACATTAGATACTTGCTGTGGGGTATAAAACTCGCCTGCTTTTTTTCCTGCGCCAGAGGCAAATTTACCGATAAGGTATTCGTAGGCATCGCCCAGTACATCGCTATCAGCGTTTTCTAAATCGAAATCAATCTCATCTAAATGCGAGAGTACTTTTACGATGAGTTCGTTTTTGTCATTCTCTGATTTACCGAGTTTAGAACTGGTTAAATCTAAATCTTCGAACAGGTTACCAAAGTCTTCTTCACTTTCAGACCCCATGGTGCTTTGCTCAATGTGCGTGAGCACTTTGGCAAGGTCTCCCAAAATAAAGTTGTTCTTCCCTCCTAAGTTTCCTCTTTTGGCGAGTTCGCTAAACAGCTCTGATGGCAATAAGAAATAACCGAGCTTATCTAAAGCGGCATCTTTAATGGCTTCTATTAATGCAGTCTCCTGCTCATGGCCTTCTACTTGGTCAAACGTTATTCCGTCTGGTTTTAGGGCTTTATTTGCATAGAGTTCCATTTTGGTACTTAAGTACTTATAGAAAATGAAGCCTAATATATAATCTCTAAAATCATCGGCATCCATTTTACCTCTTAGGGTGTTGGCGATGTTCCAGAGTTGTTGTTCGAGTTGTGCTTTTTGTTCGGTCATTAGGGTGTTTTTAATAGGATACGAATTTATACAATTCTAATATTTTCTAATGTTCTTTATTTCATTTAATGGTGGTTAATGCAAGTGACGTGAAGTAGGGATGCGTTCTTATTGGTTTAGTTGTTTTTACTTGATCTAAAATATCACTTTTTAATCGATTGCCCGCTATTTGTGCTTAACCGATGTTATGTGCTATTTTATAAATCTGGAATTCTTTAAAAATGGAGATAAAATAATGTGCCTAAGCAAAAAGATTCCATTATATAAAAACACCCAACTTCAATTTTAAGTCCGTTTTCCCATTTAATATATTTTCTAGTTCCTTTTCGATATGTTTCTACCATATTATGAAAGTATTCAGCTTTATAAATACTTTTTTTCCTTGCCAATTCATTTTAGATAATATTGATATATTCAGTAGAAATGAGGTGTACATCAATGAAAGTTATCAAAAACGCTGATTATCATTGGTTGAATAGCGAAGATATTCTGTTTTGTAAAACACCACTACCGCTTCTAAAAGAAAGGGGGAAAGTGCTTTTTAAGCAGAGTCAAGAAATTTGTTTTAGCTGTAACATATAAAAAAAGCTTGAACAAGAAGGCCTGATTTACTCACACTCTTACATCGGATTACTGATGAAAGAAATGAGATTAAAAAGTGTTTTAAAAAGAAAATTGTAGTGACAACAAACTCTAACCATCACTATTTAAATGCTGAAAATGAATTAAATAGTATTTTTTAAAGTATTTGGTTTTAGTTTTGATATTTGATAAGTTTTTCAACAATTGCATCGAGTTCTTTATCTATACTCTGAATTGAAATATATGATATACCATCCTCCTTTAATTTTTGCAGATTCTCAATGGATGCATTGTCCATTTCAGTATCCGCTGTTATTATTTCAGGTTCAAGGCGGTGATAATCTTTTTGGTCTTGTTCTTCTAATGTTCCAAATATTTGTTTTAAATGATAGTGGACAGTTTTAGAATTACCAGACATCATTATTTCTATAATGGGTTTAATCCATCCAATGGCTCCCCAATTTTTGGCTTCTTTATAGTCGTAACCTTTGCTTACGCTACCGGTCCCAATAGATACAATCATCATATTTTTAGCAGACGGAGAGTTTTCTATATTTTCAAAAGTCATAGACCTAACTTCTGAATAGGCGACTAATGAAGGGTTGTTCACAAAGACACCACCATCTATTAAAGGATAAAAAGTTCCTATATCGTTTTTAACTCTTGAAGCTTCGAAATAGTTTGGGGCTGCAGATGTAGCTCTAGCGACATCTTTAATTTTAAAATTGTAAGTGTCATTAGTTGATTTGTGCTGCTTAAAAAAATGGGGTTTACCATTTCTTATATCGTAAGAACTAATGATACAGGGTTTTAATAAATTTGATAATTTCAATTCTCCAAAGGTATCTTCAAGAACTTCTTCAAGTTCAGAAGCATTATATTTTTCATCTGTTAGACCATTCACGCTTTTTATTTTTTGCCAAATAGTAGCATCAAATATGTCATCACCTCTATCTAAATAAATGTTTACCGCTTCTTGAGCAGTTAATTTGGGACGGTTTTCTTCATTGGGTGTCAGATAAGCTAAGGCTAATATACCTCCAGTACTTGTACCTGCCATAAAATCAAACATATCAGATAGTTTAACCTTTGGGTCTCCCATTTTCTTTTGAAGTTTTTGTTCGATTTGGGTTAAAACAATACCAGATAAAATACCTCGTATTCCTCCACCGTCTAAGGATAGAATTCTAATCTTTTTCATGATTTTTTTATTTAAATCATATTCTTTTAATAATAGCCAATATTTATATATACTCAATTCAAATCTTAGGTATAGCGAATATACCTATTAAGGGAGTTGTTTTTTTTTAAAAAACAAGGATTGAAATAAAGGGGCTTCCCTACTTGAAAAGCAGAAACCCAAAAGGCGTTACAAGAGCTGAGTAAAACAGAAGCTCTAGACCAAAATAGGGTAGAAGATATTATAAATGATTACTTGTTCAAAGGCAGAATAGCCAATGAAGATGGGGGTATTGAAGCCTTAGAAGATCAACCCAGTGCCTTGTAGAGAGAATCCATAAGCAATCGAATAACAAAAAAGAGACAAGACTTTATCAAGACCTTTGTAAATGGGGTAGCTAATTAGTGAGTACTTTTTATTTTATCACAGTACTTTGTTGTGGTTAGTTTTTCTTTTTTATAATTTTCACAATTCGGTTAATTATAATTTCTGATAAATTCCATTCATAACCTTCAAAATCCGTGGTGTTGATAAATTGAACAACTACCGCATCACTATCTTTGTGATATTCTGCAATACTTTGATAGCCCACTACCAAACCTCCATGGTTATATTCATAAGGATAGATTTCCTGTTCTCCCTCGTTAAATACCGAACCATCGTTTAAGGCTCGCAAAAATATACCCACATCTTCTGCTGTAGCCAACATCCCATATTCACGAGCTTTAAAATCGTCCTCATATCCTACATAATACCCACTCATAACATCATCTAAATCGACTTCTGTAATTGAAAAGAACGTGTTCTTAAGGTCTAAGGGTTCTAATATTTTCTCTTTGATATAATCGCTATGGCTGTAACCTAGCACATGGTCCATGATCCTGCGAAGCAATAAATAATTGGTGTTGGAATATTCATATCCTTGATCTGGGGCAAAGCTGGCAGGCAGATCTAAAGCAAAGTCGAGGGCATTTTGACCATTTCCCTGTTCGTCTAGCCAGTAGGCAGAATTATCTGTGTAATTAGGAATCCCAGACCGATGTTGAACCATCATTTTCAAAGTGATTTCTTCGGCATTTTCTATTCTTCCTTTTAATTCGGGTAGGTAATCTGTTAGCGGCTTATCAAATGCTAAACGCTTTTCTTTGACCAATTTAGTAGCTGCTACAGCGATATATAACTTGCTAATACTGGCTAATTTGAACAATGATTTTGGGTCTGCTGGTATTTTATTTTTTCTATCTTTCCAGCCTCCTGTGTAATATTCCGGTGGTTTTCCTGCTTGGTCCACATAAACAATCATGCCATCAAATCCATGACCAATTGCCTCATTTACCTGTTCTTGAACCGTATCAGGAAGTGGTAAAACCCAAGCCTTTACCAAAATCCATGGTACGAAAAACAATGAGGTTATTGTTCCAACAAGTAAAATGACTCTGAGTATATTGGTTTTTTGTTTGTTCATTATGATATTCGCTTATAGTGTATACAACACTTAAAAAAGTCCTTTTGTATTTTAAAAATTGAAATTTTCAATCTCTGTAGCGTTGAATATTATTGACAGAATGTAATTTTATTTCAAAAGGTTCTTCAAATTTTTGACAACGGCTGATTATACCAATTTAAACCTATAATGTC
>NZ_PJBS01000098.1 GCF_002836055.1 Psychroflexus sp. MES1-P1E | reverse complement strand
GAAATTATCAAAATGTGAAAGAACACCTAAATAATTTAAAGACTCATGTAAAACTCAATAATATTTATACTTTGCTAATATGAATTGGGATTTAATTTTGATGGGCGTTATGTATAGTTTTGCAGGAACTATACATTTTATAAAGCCGAAAGCTTATTTAAAAGTCATGCCTAGATTTTTTAAAGCAAGAAAGTTTCTTGTATATCTTTCAGGCGCCATTGAAATCGTATTGGGCATTGGACTATTTTTTCAAAAAACAAGAAGCTTGGCTGCTACAGCAATCATTCTAATACTCATAGCGTTTTTAAGCGTTCACTTTAATATGCTTAGAGGTGAAAAATATGCTATGGGAATCCCAAAATGGATACTATTACTTAGAATCCCACTTCAATTTGTATTAATTTGGTGGGCTTACTTATATATATAATTATGGATAAAGAATTTACGGAAATAGAACTTGACAGGATTATAGAAATGGCTTGGGAGGATAGGACTCCTTTTGAAGCTATAGAATTTCAGTTTGGAGTTACAGAAGCTCAAGTTATTAAAATCATGCAAAAAGAAATGAAACCCTCAAGCTTTAGAATGTGGAGAAAAAGGGTTCAAGGAAGATCTACAAAACATAGAAAACTCAGTGATAATTCTATGAAAAAATTTAAATCTTCAAGACAAAAGCAAATTACTCACAACAAAATCTCAAAGCGTTAAGCATAGATGTCATTCAGTATCACTGCCAATCTTAGTCCCGCTTTATTAATCTGCATCTTGAGTACATGAAACCATTCATACATATATCTATAACTTAGATTTTCGTTAGCTGACGCAGAGCTATAAACCTCTCTTGTCAATTCCCTATTTTCTTCAACCCAATCTAACAAAGATCCAGATTTAATGCTTTTTACTTCGTCCCTATTAAGTTTAGGCAAATTACCAGCTAATTCGCTGTAACTCATATTATAACTTTCAATCATTTGCGTATCCCACACCCTGTGCATATTAGTAGGTTGGTTAAACCATTTTACTTTAAAATCATTAGCCCCCCTATCTTCTTTAAGACCAAAATGCAATGGTTGATGCATATCACCAACTAAATGAATGAGCATTTTCAAGTAGAACTGCTCTTCTTTTTCATTTAGAGCACCTGCTTTAAGTTTTTTTATACACTCTTGAATACCAAAAACGATATCCCCTTCAGGATTCTTTTCAGTTTCAGCATAGGTTTTATCAAAAGGAATGTTAGCGTAGTGCCAAGGTTTATACCTATCGTAGTCATGGTCACTTTTAATTTCATCTGCGTAAGTCGAAGCATCTGCTAGCGACTGGCCGTTTAAAATTCGATCAATTTTATTTTTAACTTTGGATTTAAGATAATGTTCTGCAGTTTCTCCAACAGATCGGTGACCATTTTGTCCCCAATCATTAGAAGCTAATACCGGTTGTGATAAAATTAAAAAAACGAGTATAATTTTCATTTTGGCTTTTTGATTCAAATATATATGTAATAGTTTTAAGTGAGTATTAAATTTTCAGATAAATCCTCTGCTAAAGATGAAACATAATTAACAGGTAAATAGTAGAGATTTACATTATAAACTCTTTAATTTGGGCAGTAATAAATTCAACCTAAAAGACCATGATAAAACTTATATGTAGCGACATCGATGGGACCTTGTTGAATACTGAACGAAAGATTTCCAGCAAAACTAAAATTGAATTTCATAACTTAAAGCATAAACTACCTCTCATTCTTATATCCTCTAGAATGCCCTCTGCGATAAGACATTTACAAAAAGAACTCGGCATTGAGAACTTGCCTTTAGTGGCCTATAATGGGGGATTAATATTGGTTGATAACGAAGTAAAACAAAGCACAACCCTATCTTTTGAACTGGTTAAAAAGATCATTGGTTTGAATAAAGACAGCTTACATTTAAGTTTATATCAAAATGACAAATGGTATGCGCCTGAACAAGACCAATGGACACAAAGAGAAACAAATAATACTAAAGTCAATCCAGAAATCAAGAACAATACCGAAGTTCTCGATCTCTGGGATCCCCTGCAAACTGGTGCTCACAAAATCATGTGTATGGGGGACCCTTGTTTGGTTAATGATTTCTATACTGTATTATCCAATAAATTTCCAAATGACTTACACCTTTACCGATCTAAGGATACCTATATAGAAATAGCTCCTAAGCAAATCTCAAAACGCTCTGCTATTGAATTTTTGATTTCTTCTGAATACAAATTTGAGTTCTCTCAAGTCATGAGTTTTGGTGATAATTACAATGACATTGAGATGCTACAAGCTTCTGGTCTTGGCCTAGCTGTTGGAAATGCTAAAGAAGAAGTTAAAGCAATAGCCAATAAAATTATAGGTGATGCCAAAAAAGATGGAGTTGCAGAGTTTTTATCTGATTATTTTAAAACGCAATAAAGTCATACAATTGCTAATAATTTTTACTTTTACCCCTTAAAATTTTAAGATGGATAAAATACCACTATTTACTAACGACGCTGTTGTTCTTGGAGTACTCATGCTCTCCCTCGGTTTTATATTCTACAGTTCAAATTTAAAAAGTGGATTTTGGAGTCAGTTTTATAAAGTCGTTCCAGCAGTGTTGATGTGCTATCTTATTCCAGCTATTTTTAATTCTTTAGGAATTATAAGTGATTCGTCGTCGAGTTTATATTTGGTAGCCAGCCGCTATTTTCTTCCAGCCTCCTTAGTATTAATGACCTTGAGCATAGACTTAAAAGCCATTAAAAATCTAGGATATAAAGCACTGGTTATGTTTCTTACCGGTACGGTTGGGATTGTTATTGGAGGACCCATTGCAATTTTGTTGATTTCTCTATTTTCTCCAGAAACTGTTGGCGGAGCTGGTCCAGATGCGGTTTGGAGAGGTTTATCTACTCTTGCTGGAAGCTGGATTGGAGGTGGAGCCAACCAAGCAGCAATGCTTGAAATTTTCAAATATAATCCTGCAAAGTATGGAGGTATGGTTTTGGTAGATATTGTTATCGCAAATCTATGGCTTGCTATCATACTCTTAGGAATAGGGAAGTCTGATAAAATCGATAAGTGGCTCAATGCTGATAATACGGCCATTGAAGACTTAAAAGAGAAAATGTCTTCTTATACGAAAAGTGTCTCTAGAAAACCCGAGCTTAAGGATTATATGATAATGCTAGGTATTGCATTTACCGCTGTAGGGTTTTCACATTGGGCATCTGAATATATCTCAGATTTTCTAATTTCTAATTTTGAAATATTTAATGATAAAACCTCTGCCCTATCTTCCTTTACCTCAACATTTTTCTGGATGATTACCATTGCTACCGCTTTTGGAGTTGGCTTATCATTTACGAAAGCTAAATCATACGAAGGAACTGGTGCTAGTCAACTAGGCAGTGTTTTTATTTATTTCTTAGTCGCAACCATAGGTATGAAGATGGACTTAACTACCGTTTTTGAAAACCCAGGTCTTATTTTGATAGGTATTGTGTGGATGTCAATTCATGCAGGCTTACTCATCTTAGTTGCCAAACTCATAAAAGCGCCCTACTTTTTCTTAGCCGTTGGGAGTCAAGCTAATGTTGGAGGTGCAGCATCTGCACCCGTAGTTGCCTCGGCATTTCATCCTTCCTTAACCAGTGTTGGGGTTCTTCTCGCTGTATTTGGATATATTGTAGGAACTTACGCAGCTATAGGCTGTACATTCTTAATGAAAATTTCATCTAATCTTTAAATATAAGTACCAATGAAACATTTTTTACCAATTTTACTCTTTGCTTTTTTAGTTAGCTCTTGTGATAATAAAAAAAGCAATTTGATGATTACTGGCCAAATAACTGGTCTAAAAAAAGGAACCCTATACTTACAGAAAATTGGAGATACTAGTTTAGTCAATATAGATTCTATTCAAGTTGAAGGCTCATCTGATTTTAGTTTCACTACTTATATCGATGAACCACAGATTATGTTTATTGAGCTGGACAGAAATGATGGAGATGACTATGCTGATCTCATAAATTTTTTCGCTGAGCCAGGAGAATTGAGGTTGATGACTTCTTTAAAAAATTATGGAATTGATTTAGAAATCACATCTAATTTTGAGAATCAGAAAAAGCTTGAAGAATATAATGAAGTGATTACACGGTTTAACAACCAAAGGCTAGACCTTATAGAAGCTAACTTTGAGGCTAGCAAGTCTCAAAATGAAGAAAAACTAGACAGTTTGAACAAGAGATTCAATTCTATACTGAAAAGAAAATATTTATATACCGTCAATTTTGCACTAAATAATAAAAACTTGGAAGTTTCTCCTTATGTTTTACTATCAGAAGCTTTTGACGCTAACATAAAATATTTGGATACTGTCTACACTGCTTTGGACAAACCTATAAGAAAGTCACTCTATGGTAAAAAACTAGACGAGTTGATTAAAGAAAGAAAGAAAAATGATGAAGAAAGTGTAGAAACTGAAGTTATTGAAGAAGTCTACAAAGAGTAATTCAATAACCTCAGTGATAAAAACAATTAAAGGTTGTTGAGTCTTTCTATAAACTCATCAGCCTTTTTATTTATATTTCCTTTGACAGACTTCAAATGCTTAGCTCTATCTTCAGAATCTCTTTTGTTAATTTGTTCGATAATATTATCAAATTCTGAAATAATATCGTCAACAAGCTCTTCAGTTTTAATACTAGAATCTTTTGAGTCTGCTTCTTGATTGATAAGTGCTCCGTCGATGATTTCACCGAAGCGATTGTTTAAGTCTTTTTTAAGTTCCTTTTTACTAGCCATTTTTATAAAAATTTAATTTCGGCAAAAGTAAACTAATTTTAATATTAAATACTGATTTCTAAAAGTTTGGTTCCTGAAGATTTAAATTCGATTTTTTTAATACACGCGGGAAGCAAAATGGTCTCCATTGGAAATAACACAAATAAGTTTTTATCATGAGTCAACTCGGCGATTTGAGTCCCTACATTCATATATATAACAAAAGAATCTACTAAAGAATAATCTAAGGTGATTCGCTGATTGATTTCTAAAAAATTAGTTTTGAAATAAGGAGAATCAACGAGAGAAACTTTAGAGTTGAATATAGAATCGTACTCAATTTTATAATCTGAATTAACTTGAAAATCAATAGCCTCTAAGGCAAGGTCTGTATGTAATTCCCTAGAACGACCTTCTTTATCTACTCTGAGCCAATCATAGAGCCTGTAGGTGACATCAGAGGTTTGTTGAATCTCAGCCAGTGTAACTCCTGCTCCTATAGCGTGAACTAAACCAGGTTTTATAAAAAAAACCTCTTCTTCCTCAACTTTTATTTTATTCAAAACATCTTCTAATTGTCCTTTAGCCAAGCTATCCTTGTATCTATCAATTGTGATAGATTCTTTAAAACCGATAATAAGCTCAGCATTTGACTCAGCTTCTGTGATATACCACATTTCTGTTTTCCCAAAACTATTATGTCGCTTTTTAGCTAAAGTGTCACTTGGATGAAGTTGAACCGATAAGTTTTCTTGGGCTTCTATGAATTTTATAAGAATAGGGAACTCGCCATTGAATTTTTCAAAGACAGTTTCTCCAACCAATTCAGTTTTAAATTCAGAAATTAATTGATTTAAAGTCCTACCTGCTAAGGCTCCATTTTGGACAATCGATATATCACCTTCGACACCGCTTATTTCCCAACTTTCACCAATTTGCTTTTGAGAAAGATCACCCTTAGATTTAGACTTTAATTTATTACCTCCCCAAATTTTCTCTTTAAGAATTGGTTTAAATTTAAAAGGGTAGAGCATCAATTTATTTTTTTAATGGCCTTTAGCGCTTTTTTCATGTGCTTGGAAGCATCGAGGCTGTTGAATTTAAAAATCAATTTTCCTTGAGCGTCAATTACAAAGGTTTCCCGACCTGGCACTAATCCTAGTAAGCTTTTTTTGATTCCAAACTTCTTTCTCACTTTTCCAGTGCTATCTGCCAACAAAATAAAAGGGAGGTTGTATTTTGCTGTAAATTTAGCATGAGATTTTTCAGAATCGCCACTAATACCTACCACCTCTGCTCCTATTTCTTTAAAGTCTTCGTAACTATCTCTAAAACTGCAAGCCTCCTTGGTACACCCAGGAGTAAAATTCTTTGGATAAAAGTAAATAACTACTGGTTTCTTACCAATGACATCATCGGAATTGAAAACAATACCGTTCTGGTCATTTAGTTGGAAACTAGGTATAGAATCTCCTTTTTCAATAGACATATTATTCTCCTTTATAGGTTACAAAATTTCTTGGAGTTTCGTATAAGGTCACTTCAAGGTCATGGTTCTTGTTTAATTTAGTCTTTAATTTGTTCCAAATTACTACTGAAATATTTTCGGCTGTCGGATTTAAGTCTTTAAACTCTGGAACTTGTTCATTCAAATTTTTATGATCAAAAGCATCTTCTATTTCAGATTTTATCATATCCTTAAGCACCTTGATGTCTATGACATAGCCTGTTTCAGGGTCTATATCACCTGTTACCGAAGCTATCAATTCGTAATTATGGCCATGAAAATGGGGATTGTTACATTTCCCAAAAACTTTGTTGTTTTTTTCAAAATCCCAATCTTTTCTATAGAGTCTATGCGCTGCATTAAAATGCGCTTTGCGGTGAACTGTTACTTTCATTAGTTTAATTTAAGATTTTACCATTTCACTTTTGTGCTTTTCAAAAATAATTTTGAACCACTCTGTGTATAGGTTTGGATTCTTATTTATATCATTTTCAATATCATCTAGACTCATCCATTTCCAATCGTGGACTTCATCTGAATTGGGTTGAGGATCATTTTGATATTCCCCCACTAAAATGTAATCGAACTCATGTTCTGTTAGACCATTTTCGAAAGGAGCTTTGTAAATAAACGAAATAGTTTCTTTGAGTTCTGTAGAAAATCCCATTTCTTCTTGTAAACGCCGCTTCCCAGCTTCAATATTAGATTCCTCTAGCTTTTGATGACTACAACATGTATTGGTCCATAAACCAGGAGTATGGTACTTGGTTAAGGCTCTTTGTTGGAGCATCAATTCATTTTTAGAATTATATATAAAAACTGAAAAAGCTCTATGAAGTTTTGCTTTTTCATGAGCTTCAATTTTCTCCATAGTTCCTAGCGGATTATCTTTTTCATCGACTAGGATGACATAGTTTTCATTTCTATTTTCCATATCTCAAAAATACGAAATAAGTTGAATTTGAATTCAATAAAGAAAAATTAACCTAACGATAAAAGGTTTTATTTATGAATTATTTAAAATTTGGTAAGATACCTAAAATCTAATTTCACCCCTAAGACCTACAACGAAAGCACCTTTAATCCCAGATTTTATGAGTAGGACACTGTAAGATCTAGCTTCATCTTTAGTTTTGAAAACTGAGGAAAAGTAGCGCTCATAACCATCGTCGTAGACATGACTAAATACATCCTTAACTTGATTAAATTTAATTTCTAATCCTGTTTTTCTTAAAGCTGCAATTTGTACTGTATAAAGCTCTTCAGATGAATTTTTAAAATCATAAAACGCAACTTTAGATGTTCTTAGTTCATTCTGTTGTAATCTATTTCCTTCAAAGCTTTGATTTTGCTTTAAAATAATAAATTCTGATCTCCTATTTAACGCGTGTTCAGATTCAAAACAATCTATTCCATTAGAGCATTTATTGACTAACTGACTTTCACCATAGCCTCTTCCAGATATACGTTCAGATGAAATCCCTGACTTTTCTATGATATAATTTATGGTTGCCTTGGCTCGTTTATTTGAGAGTATTTGATTGTACTCATCTCTTGCTCTACTATCTGTATGAGACCTCACATCAATACGCACAGTAGGATAAGATTTCATGACCGCAATAATCTTTTGAAGTTCAACTTCTGCGTCGGGTCTGATTTGGAATTTATCTAAATCAAAATAAATAGTATCCAATTGAAGTAAGTCACTTAAATCATCTCCATCATCTGCTTTTGTAATCCCTAATTCACCTCCTTCATTCATAGAAAAATTCAAAGAGTTTTCAGTTCCAAAATCAGAATTTATCTCTACTACCTCACCAGATGTAGAAAATCCATCCTTGGAGACCCTTACAACATAACTAGAGCTACAGTCCACTTCAAATTGATAGAAACCTTTGGAATTTGTAATAGTGGAGTCTAATATTTTCAAGTCTCTATCAAAAAGAGAGACTTTTGCATCACTCAAAGGATCTTCTCCATTAGTTTTGAAAATATTGCCATTTAATAATTGGAAACAATCGGTGATTAATTTGTTTAATTGAGTTAATTCATAAATATTATCACTTGTCCCTTCTTGACCTCTATTAGAAGCAAAAAATCCCTTCTTCAGTTTTGAATTAATAATAAAACTGAAATCATCCTTAGAACTATTAATAGGTCTACCTAAATTAAAAACTTCCCCTAATTTTTCATTATCTTTTATTTCTGCTACAAAAACGTCTAAACCACCTAAGCCTAGATGTCCGTCTGAGGCAAAATAAAGGAGACCATCATCACTTACAAAAGGAAAACTTTCTCTCCCTTCAGTGTTTATGCTTTCTCCTAGATTTTCAGGAATACTATAAGTATTGTCTTTACGAATTTCAACTTTAAAAATATCGGACATCCCAATTGTTCCATCCATATCAGAAGAAAAATAAAGTGTCTTATTATCTTTACTTAATGCAGGATAAGCTACAGAATAA
The DNA here is from genome assembly GCF_002836055.1 of Psychroflexus sp. MES1-P1E. Classification (GTDB taxonomy): domain Bacteria; phylum Bacteroidota; class Bacteroidia; order Flavobacteriales; family Flavobacteriaceae; genus Psychroflexus. Next base: position 2,756 of record NZ_PJBS01000098.1, on the reverse strand, counting down.
TTATCATTATTAAAAGGCAGTTCTTCAGGTTTTGTCCAAGTGTTCTCTGAATTTAATTCAGACTTGAAAAGTTTTAGATAACTTATACCATCTTCTCCTCTTTTCAGCTTATTACCTGAGAAGTTATTTCTAGTGAAATAGACAGTTTTTCCATCGCTACTAAAAGCCGCTGAAGACTCATGAAACTTTGAATTTAATTTTTCTGAAAACACAATGGGTTCAGATTTGATGACTAAGGAATCTGATAAATCTGAACTATATAAGTTGAGATAAGGTTTATTATTCCATTCATGAATTCTTTTGACCAACCAAGAATTTGGTCTATTGGATGCGAATACTAGTCTATTTCCATAGAAGGATGGAGAGAATTCTGAGTAATCAGAATTTATAGAAATCTTTTTCAACTCAAATCTACCAGACTGCATTTCTATGAGTTCAAGATAATTGCGTTCTTTCTTTAATCTAGAAACCCTACTATCCATTTCATTGAGAGTATCAAATTCAAACATGATTTCGTCAGATTTTTCGTAGAGCTTGATGCTCTTTAAAGACTGAGCATATCTGAATAAATACTCTTTAGGAAGATTTTGGTTTATATCATATAATTTTTGATACCATTCAAAAGCTTTTTCTAAATCGCTATTGAAGTAATATGAATCGCCTAGCTTTTTAAATAAATTTTCGGATTCATAGCCATTATTAGCGACCTCCAAATAAATTTTTTGAGCATCTATAAAAGCGTAACTTTCGAACATTTTGTCGGCTTCTTTAAGCTTATCTTTTTGACCATAGCCTAAACCCGTAATAAAAATTATTACGAAAAAAATTATATGTCTATTAGTGAATTTCATGCTTAGAAAAATCTAGGGGTGTACATTTTTTTATATTTTTTGAACAATTCAAATCTTACAAAAAACTCTAAGGATCCATCATTATAACTAGAAAAAGTAGAGATATCTCTATCATAAGCTATTCCTAATAAAATAGAGTCTGATGCTTGAAAACCAACAATACCGGAAAACGCAGAATTCAAACGATAGGCTGCTCCTAAAGTAAATTTATCATTAATTAAAAAATTTGAAGATAATTCTGCTAATAATGGAGAACCACTTACATGTCTAAATAGAACTGAGGGCTTAAATTTTAAAGCAGGCGTAAGCTCAAATACAAGACCGGCTGTAAGAAAGTAATGTAAACGATCTCTAACCGTAGCATCTGAAATAGAATTATCTGAAAATCTATCATTCCTCAATAAAGAAGGAACACTCAAGCCTACAAAATACTTATCATTATACAGCAGGGCACCTAATCCTACCTGAGGTGAGATTTTGTTCTCTATATTGTTATTAAACTCTGGATCTGTTGGATCAAAAATATTAAGATCTCTGTAATCTATATTCATTAAATTCACTCCTGCATTTATACCAAATGAGAGCTTAGTATATCTAGACATGTCTAAAGCATAACTGTAGACAGCATTGATATCGGTTTCCTGAGTAATTCCTATCTGATCATTCACTATATTAAAACCTAGACCCATTTTGCCGTCACTAATAGGAGTGTGAGCTGAAAAAGTCTGAGAAGTTGGAGCACCATTAAAGCCAAGCCATTGAGACCTATGTAAGGCTACAGCACTAAGAACATCTCTGGACCCAGCATATGCTGGGTTTATACTCAATGTATTATACATATATTGAGTAAAGTTGGGATCTTGTTGCGCAGAGACTGTTTGAGCTGCTAGAACAAGCAAACTGCATACTAAAGTTATATTCAGAATTCGACGCTTAGCCATAATTTAATTTAAATGTAAATATCCGTTCTTCCTTTCAGGTGTTCCATTTCTATTGATATAATTCAATATATAAAAATAAGTGCCTGTAGGCAAACGCTCATCTTTTTGGATAGTAATATTACCAGAACTAAATCCTCTAAATAGTTTATTATTATTTAGTCCATATCCCTCCACATCAAAAACTTTTACGCCTTGTCTGTTAAAAATCTGAACTGAATTTTCTGGATAGTTTTGTATCCCTTCAATTCTAAAAAACTGATTTTGGAAAGTACTGCCTTCCGAAGAAACCGCATTATATATAATAATATCGTCAATTAAAAACCCGTCATTATCAGATATCACCAAAGATCCTGCGTTTACTAAAGTCGTAGTTGGATTTGTTCCTTCAGTCTGTGTAACATCGGTTGGAAAATCTAAATCTGTAATATCTATTTCAGAAATAGTTACTCCTGCAATAACTTCAATGTCCCAATCACCTTCTATATTAGTTTCTACTTCTAATTGGTCACCAAACGAATCAATAACAAATATTGTTACATTAGGTATTCCTTCCTCACTGGCATCCTGAGTGCCATTACCATTGTTATCGAAATATAGACGACCACTTAGAATGCCTAATTCATAAAACCCATCAACCTCATTGAAGGTTTGTCCTATTACAATTGTTGTGGTTGTTGGATTGTCCCCTTCTGTTTGCGCTGCTCCTATTGGGAAATCTGCATCAGTTTCATCAATATCAGATGTAGCATTACCAGGCGGTAAGTCTATACTCCAGTCTCCATTGGAATCTGTTACAAGTGTTGTGGTAGCTCCAAACACATCGGTAATTTCAACATCAACATTCGGCATGTCTGCTTCACTTGACTCCTGAGTACCATTTCCATTTTCATCGAAATATAAATGCCCTGTAAGCTCTCCTGAAACAAAGAACCCATCAATTTCATTAAGCGTTTGTCCGGTTAAA
>NZ_PJBS01000097.1 GCF_002836055.1 Psychroflexus sp. MES1-P1E | reverse complement strand
TGATTCTTAACGTCACATAAATTCCAAAAGGTTTTTGCACCTCTTTGCATTTCTTTAATATCTGTTTCTTCTTCAACTTTGCGAACAACATTTTCAAATCGAGCCTCACCGAAATTAAGTTTAGAATCAAATTTCATTTGATAAGAATTTTTAGCTGCTTTTGTAAGTGGAATTATTTCAACAACATTTTCAATTGCTAACCATATTTCATTAACAAGCTTGTTTTCAAAACCTATAATTAAATATTCTTCATCACCAACAAAATATGGTAATGACATAAACACTTCAAAAACCTTAGTATCAGCTTCTTTTTTTGTATGAGTAACTGTTTTAATTACCTTGTTTAGATTTAAAGGAATTTGACCAAAGCGGTAAAGCGAAGTAAATTCTTGTTTAGTTAAAATATAAAGATTATTCATTTCAAATATTATTTAAAAGTCAAAGTCAATATTAGTATTCGCATTATTGATAGAAGAACTTAAATCGATTCTTTGACAAGTAGATTCAAATTTCTCAACTAAATGATGTAAATATCCAGAATAAGTAATGAATAGATTCATTTTACTTCTTGTAATAGCAACCATAAATAAAGTTTCTTCATCACGTTTTGAAATACTAATATCATCTGATAAAAATGGAAGGAAAACATAATCAAAATCCATCCCTTTTGCACTGTGATAAGTCATTAATATTAGATTTCTATTTAGTTCTGCATTTTGGAAAGACCCATAACTATTACCAACGTACTCAACTTTCAACCCTTGATTTCTGAAATGGTTATTTAAAGAATTGTAATCAGGTTTCCCATAATTATTCTTTTGCATAGCCCACTCTGATTTTCCATTATTTCTTAGTAATTGATTAGCAAAATCAAATATATAATCGTGTTTAGGTAGAAGGACTACAGCAGTGTATCGCTCTGCAGTTGCATTTGATGCTTGTTCCCAAACATATTTTACTTCTTCTTTTTTATCATATGCTTTTCCTAACCTTACACTAACATCTTTTTTTGTCATATCTCTACGCGAGCCAAAAATGTCCATATTTGGAAGTAGATTTGAAACTGCATTCATAATTGACCTTGTCAACCTGTAAATTCGAGTAAGAACAAAAGGTCTTGCATTAATTATGTTCCCTATTTCACTTGGTGTTACTGTATTTTCATATATTGATTGATTTGAATCGCCTGCAACATAAACGTGTTGACTTCTTTCTTTCATTTGCGATAGAACATCTGTAGGTAAATCTTGAACCTCATCACAGAAAATGTAATCGTAAGTTTGATGACCTTTTTTGAATTGATGGTATGTCATAACGGGAACTGATGGCATACCTAATTCCGACATTCCTGTTTTAAACATATCAACTAATGAGTGCGTGTAAACAACAATACAAACATTAGAGTTTGGACTGCTATCTAATTTTTTTCTAAGTGCGTGAATTAACATTACTGATTTCCCACTTCCTGCAAAACCTTTTATCCAAATATTACCTTTATTATTGATTTTGTTATCGACAAAATCTTTTTGATCATCATCCATTCCGTCATATGTTATCATCCAGCCCATAGTATTCTTATTTTAAATATTTCGTAATCCGTTATCTTGTTTTACTTGAGTTAAATTATCAGAGTTATACATTTTTTCAAGTATCTCTTTCGGTTCACATTCCTCAATATGTTCAGCGTAATCGTATTTACCTAAGGACTTTGCACATGAGGAAAACCAACTATATTCCCACTTTTCCAATTTGTTATTCGATTCAAACTTCTTTTGCCACCTATCAAAAGCCTCTTGCATAAGTTTTTCACCTTCTACCTTTTTTCCGTCTTTAACATACTCTTTACCTAAATTATATGCTGATGTATTATTTGTTGGGTTTATATCATGAGCTTTTTCAAGGTATTCTTTGTATTTCTTTTTATCTTTATTTTTATACTGCATAGCAATATTAAAAGCTGTTGTTGACGAAGGGGTTTGTTCCATTGCTCTTTCATAATAAGAAATTGCTTTCTCTTTTTTTCCAGCGTTACTATAATGCAGACCAATATTGTTTAAATTTCCTTTTCCAGGAAACATTTCATCTATTTGCTCTAATGTTTCAGCGGCTTTGAATTCCATTCCAGTTTTTTGATATGCTTTATGTAAAGTTTGTAAAGCCGATAAAGTCGGTTCTCCTCCATTTCGTTCGCATTCAAGGTTAAAATCTCTTTCTGCTTTGAATTTTATCCTTTCCTCTGTGGTCATTTCTTTGTTTGCAAAAGGACTAAGAGGCTCTACCATTATTTTTTTACTGCCAGCAGATGCTCTAATTAAAAGCATTTTATCAGCATTTATCTCTATTTCAAGTTTTACGGATGTAGATAAAGAAAAACCTCCAGAATCAGGATTAAACAATTTAATATTGTAAAGAAGTTTGTTTTTGTTACCAACGCAAATAGGCAACTCAATAACTTCTTGACCATCTTTTTGAGGTGTAAGGTTGTCTACTATTTTTATGTCCGAAGGTATTACTGTTCCTGCTTCAACTATTGGCTCAACTATATCTCTGTAGCCATCTTTTGTAATAAGCATTACCGGCTCACTTGTAATTGGTTGGATTATATTTTTACCGAAACCATTATATATTAATGAATGAATTGCAGCCCCAGAAGAAACATGTGCTTGTAAGTCTTGTGGTAATAATATTTCTGATTCAGGAAAGTAATTACTTACTGCTTTTTGAATAAAAGGATTTTTAGCACTTCCACCAATAAACAGCACATAGTCAATTTCATCTATCTCTAAATTGGCTTTTTTTAGTGCTGACTTTATAGGAGTAAAAACGCTTACAAATTCAACTTCATTCTCAATTCTTTTTGTAGGTAAAGTATTATTCTCTTTTGTGAAAATAGTATTTATACCTGCAAATTCTTTAAATGTTAATTTTGGTTCTTCAATTGATAAAGTACCTTTCTTTGTTTCAATTTCTATTTTCTTGCCTAATGAGATGTGGTCTTTTGATAATGCTAATTCGGGTAATGCTTTTGTTGTTAATTGTAATGAGATAGTTTCACTCATCTTTATTTTTAATCGTTCTGCTGCAGCTAATAATTTTGGAATAATTAATTCATTTACCTCTCTTGTTCTGAAATCTTCAATTTTAACTCCGCTTCCGTCTAACAATTGCGGTAATAAAACATCTACTGCAATTAATTTGTCAATATCATTTCCTCCAAGTTTTTCAAATCTTGAAATAGCAATGTTTTTTGAATAAACACCATTATTATCTTTCCCTAATTCAAGTATTGATATGTCACAAGTTCCTGCACCAAAATCAAATACAAGTACATTTGGATAATAGTCTTCAGGTATTTGTAGTTGTTTACCCTCTACTGAAGTTTTTGAAACATAGCTTAAAAATGCAGCATTAGGCTCATCAATTAATGATTGTTTATTAATCATAAAGCCATTACTTTCTAAACTATCAACTAAATCTCTCCGTTGATTTGCTTCAAAAGATGCAGGAATACTTATAGCATATTGAATATTTGAAGGCAAAGAATTATTCTTTACATATCTTTCAATCTGTACTTTTAAATATTTAAAGAAAATTTTTGAAGCATCAATTGGATTTAGTATTGTTAGTTTATTGTGATTTTTTCCAAGTTCACTATTTGGATATTTACACCCAACATCTTCACCAAGTTCCATTTTAAATGAATGCCAAAGATTCTTACCTTGTCTTAGCTTAAACTTGAGTTGAGAAGCCCCTTCTCCAATTATTAGATTGTTATTGTGCCATGCAATAACAGAAGGTATTTTGTATGATGAAAAGATAGCTCCATCAGATAGTTTTTGGTTTAATTCAATTGGTTTTACAATAAGAGGTTCCTTATTTTGTCCTAACACTGCAATACTCACAACAGTTGTTGATGTGCCGAAGTCGATACCAACATAAGTTGTGTTCAGAATGTTTGCATTTCTTTCTGATAGCTTATCAGATGTCAAAACTGGTAATAATTTCTTAATCGTTAATTCTGTACTCATATCTATTTCTTTTTATTGAGCGTTGGCTAAAAAATAGCTCTTTTGGTTTTTTCAGCTTTTGCCTGTGTGTCGGCAAAAACCAAATGTGCTATTTGCGCTGTGGCTCTTTTTTCGCATGGCATACAACGTCTCGTATATGAAACGTAGCGTGTAAAAAGACGCTAACGTTTCGGATTATACACGAGCCGAATTTTTAAATTTTTCTTTTTATCTTAATCTTCTCAAAAAGCCAAATTTAAAAATTTGGCGGTCTTCATAAACATACATAAACCTCTCGAAAAGCCTTTAGTAGCTATGTTTTATATACATTGTTATGTGGCGTTTTTTATCACGTGTGCATCAATTGAATCGGCTATATTCTTGCTTATTTCGTTATTTTTTTTCAATAAAGTTATTACTAATTTTAAATAAGACTCTTTATTATTTAAACCAACCAAACTACACACTTTTGATTCTGGAATAAGTGCATTCTTTAAATTGAAAACTCTTAAAATACCCGAATAGTCCGAATCGTCTCTGATTTTTTCAAATTCTTCTTTCAAATTATCGAAAATATTTTGTTTATCAATGTTGCCAAAAGCTGTATCGACTTCCTGAATAACTGATGTAATGTTTTTTTCATTGAAACTTGAGGCGTTTATCATCTCTCTTCTCAATTTCTGTTGTAAATGAATTAATATTTGATTATCAATTTGGGTTGTCCAATAAGCTACTAAATTAGACTTAACTTGTGCAAAGGTTTCGTCCGCATCTTTCCCTAAGTGAGTTGCAATGGCTTTTACAATTTGTTCAATAAGTAAAAGATTTTCGGCTTCTGCTACGTCAAGAACCCATACTTGTTTAGAGTTTAATCTCGCAACATCATCATCTTGACGTCTGTCTCTATCAATTATTCCATTTGATTCTATATGATGAAAAGATTTTTCTTCATTAAAGGATTTAACTGTTTGAATAACTTTATCACAACTACCCAAAGGCTTTAAGGTGTTTTCTGAATAAACTTGTTCATAAAGTTGATAGTCAATACTGCTTTCATCTCCTTCGATAAATAACACAGGTTTTCTGCTTCCTAAAACTTCTAAATATAATTGTTCAGGTATTGGCATATTGTCTTCCAATATTTCAAAATCCCAAATTGATTGTCCCTCATAGGATTTAGCCCAAATTTTCTTTGCATTTTGTCTTGTGAATGCAAAATCAATGTCGTGTGTTAAATACACAAATGCAGAATCTGGTCTTTCATTTTCAATTAAGTCAAATAATTTTTTTATTAGCGACTTATGGATATGCATTTCCGGTTCATCTATTATTATAATAGAATTTTCTGGTGAACAAATGACCTCTCCAATTAAGTAAAAAATCACTCTTTCGCCATCACTTAACTCTTGAGCGTTATATAACGAATTTGGGCTTCCAGTTGGATATGATTCAATAACACCAGCTTTTATTTTTAATTTTCTATGCGGTAAAACTAACTCCCAAATTTTTTTAGTTCTGTCAATTCTAGTTTCAGGTGAGAGAACGTTTTGTTCTTTTGAGTTCGCTAAAGTCTCATATTCTTCGGTATGTAATAGAGTGAGCAGTTTTTCGTAATCATTTAGTAAATGGGTGTTAAAATTATTCCCCCATCTATTACTTTTCTTGTAAGTTAAGCTTTCGTATACTTCTCTGTTAGGGTGAGTTGAACCATACAAAAATTCATTTGTAGCTACTTCTAACGACTTTGGTCTAACTAAAGGTGGTATAGATAACGATTTTTGTGCAGATATTCTGTGTGAAATTGTATGATATTTTTCTTCAATATTAGCACCAAATCGAGTTTTCCCAGAGCCATTCGCACCGATTACTACTATTTGTTCAAATTCTATTTCGGGATTGCTATTTGGATTTCCTAATTTGGTTGGTAAGTTTATTTTCATTTAAATGATTTTTTTCAAATGCCACATAACGAGTTTGTATATGAAAAGTAGGGCATGGCGCAGCGTGCGGCTTGAAGCGGCGAAACCGACCAACATCTTCCTTTTCCTAGATTAATTGAGCCGCGTGCGAATCAGCAAGGCAAGCTAGTTCAGATTTATCCGAAACCAAGATAGTTAATTAATTGCATGAAACTTTCTATTACCTAAAATCTTGCCCTATTTTTTATATACTTTGTTACCATTAGTTATAATAAAGCTTCTTATTAAATTTAAATTATATTATTAGAACTATCTTGCAGCTCAATTAACCAAATTTATCCTTTCCTTTTCTCTCAATCTCTGAGTTAATTTTAGACGAATCTTTTAAAAATCAACGTATGAAAAGAATTACTTTTGCATTGTTACTATTGTTTTGTGCCACAACTTTCGCCCAAGACGGCATCAACTACAAAGCCTTAATTAAAGATAATTTGGGAGCTGTTGTAGCCAGCCAAACCATAGATGTTAATGCAGATACGGGTCCTACCGATGTATATGTAGAAACACATACGGGCGCCACAACAGACGCTAATGGTATTGTAATACTTACTATAGGAAGTGTTATTACACCAACTCTTGGTGTATTTGCTGATATAGATTGGGGAAGTGATACCCACTCCTTAAAAGTTGAGATAGATATAGAACAAGATGGTACTTTTGTAGATTTGGGTACGACACAATTTATGAGTGTACCTTATGCTTTACATTCTAAACCAGCAGAAAGTGTGACATCTACTTGCACTCTTTCAATAGGCGACACCTACCAAGGCGGTATTATTTTCTATTTAGATGGATCGGGCTGTCATGGGTTGGTTGCCAAAGCATCTAATGAGACTGGCGTATACAAATGGTCAACTACGAATTTTAGTACATGGGCTTTGGCAAATGGAATTTTTGGAGGTGCTCAAAACACAAAAAAAAGTATTGCGAAAGCTTTAGATAACAGTTCTTTATGTCCTGCGGCGGATCAATGTGAAGGGCTATCTGATGGGGGATTTACAGATTGGTATTTACCATCAAAAGATGAATTAGACATGATGTATGTAAACCTCCATCTTCAAGGCCTTGGCGGTTTTAGTAATTTATCCTACTGGAGTTCTACGGAGAAATATATCAATTTCGCGTGGGTTCAGGGTTTCTACAATGGGGCTCAGGTCAACGGCGTTAAGGGCGTCGCAGGCCTCGTGCGTGCTGTTAGAGCTTTTTAACAATTTAGTTATTTATCAATTTAAATAGTGCCGCGTAAGCGGTCGATTTTACAAATGGCATTACATACCGAGTTACCGGTTTATAGAGATACTTATAAATTAGTATTAGAAGTTTTTGTAAGCACAAAAAATTTCCCCAAAGAATACAAGTATAGTTTGGGTAGAGATATGGAGCGCGATGTGCTCGTATTAATGCGCTGTATTTACAGAGCTAACAGAGCGCAAGAAAAAGCGACCTTTTTAAATGAATTTTTAGATAATTTTGAAATATTAAAATTAGAAATTAGGGTTTGTGTAGATTTAAAACTCGTGTCTATAAAACGGCAGAGTGTTTTGGCAGAGCTTATGAACAATATAGGAAAGCAAGTGGTAGGCTGGAAAAACAGTGCTACTTCTAACGCCAGAATTGTGTAAGACCAAGGTTTTACCAAGTGTGCGTTTATTTTGAAAAGGCACCTTAGCTATATGGTATAACGTATAGCAAAATAGCGCTCCTTACCAGTCGGTAATGGTTCAAAAATTAAGGTGTTGTATTACTACTGGAGTTCTACGGAGAACAATAACAATAACGCGTGGAAACAGAATTTCAACAATGGTAATCAGAACAACAACAATAAGAACAACACAAACAACGTGCGTGCTGTTAGAGCTTTTCAAACTTTCTTAATAGAAGGCGGCATTTTTGCCGCCTTTTTTAATGCTATATTTTTATGGTAGAGGAACAGACTATTCCATTAGCAGACTTGTTTAAAGCGTATTACAGTTGCAGAAAAAACAAACGTAATACTATAAATGCATTGGCTTTTGAGCTTAATTTGGAAGAAAACCTTATTGCCTTAAAAACAGAAATAGAAAGCGGCAGTTACAAACCAAGCAGTTCTATAGCTTTTGTAGTAGATAAACCCGTAAAACGCGAAATATTTGCAGCTAGTTTTAGAGACAGAGTCGTACATCATTTTCTAATACAAAAAATGAATGCCGTATTTGAGCAATATTTTGTGTACGACAGCTATGCCTGCCGTAAAGGTAAAGGGACTCATTTTGGTATTGCTAGGGTAGATGGTTTTATACGTAAATGCTCAAAAAATTACACACAAGATTGCTATGTTTTAAAATTAGACATTAAAGGCTTTTTTATGCACATAAACAAAGCCATTTTATATACTAAAATAAAAACCTTATTTACTGAAAAATATAAGGGAGCAGATAAAGAGTTGTATCTAAACCTTTGTAAAACGATACTATTTAATGAACCTGTAAACAATGCGATAATTAAGGGCAGATTAAGTAATTGGGATGCTCTTCCAAAAGATAAAAGTTTATTTGCTGCAAAACGTGGTTATGGTTTACCTATCGGAAACTTAACAAGTCAGGTTTTTGCCAATGTGTATATGAGTAGTTTTGATCATTTTATAAAACACCAATTGGGTATTAAATATTACGGAAGGTACGTAGATGATTTTATATTGGTTCATTCCAATAAAGCCTATTTAAAGGGATTAATCCCAGTTATAGCAAGCTTTTTAAAAAAGGAGTTGCATTTAAAATTACATCCTAAGAAAATATATTTGCAGCATTATAGCAAAGGTATTAGCTATATAGGAGGTTTTATAAAACCCAATAGAAATTATGTTAGTAAGCGCACCAAAGGAAATTTTTATGACGCCATACACTATCAAAATAAACTATTAGAGCATACTATAAACCCTAATAACGCAGAAAAGCAATTGTTTTTAAGTAGTATGAATTCTTATTTGGGTATTCTGGGACATTATACCTCTTATAAACTACGCAAATTATATGTATCAGAAAGACTCTCTAAAAAATGGTTGACACATTTTTCAGTTAACAATAGTTTCACGAAGTTCAATAAACTTAAAGCACTGAATGCTTAATATAAAACACTAATTTTTTTCGGAGTAATTAATGGTAACAACGGTATATAGAACATAATGTTCTATATAACACCAATATAGGATATATATAACATATGTTCTATATATCTTTTATATAATTCTAAGAATCAAGAGGATTTTTTAGTGTTTTAAAAGTATTTGTTGCTACATGAGTATAAATCTCAGTGGTCTTGCTAGAGCTATGACCCAATAATACTTGAATTTGTCTTAAGTCAACAACAGCCTCTAGGAGATGTGTAGCAAAACTATGCCTAAGCATATTTTGTACTACATTATTAATATCTCTCGATTTCGGGTGTCATTAATTAATGCGATAAAACTGGAAACTAGAAAAAAAAGCCTGCAAAGTCATAATCAAATGAATTACAGGCTTTTAAAATGAGAGCGTGAAATGTTTCAAGTTTCCTGTTTCCTATGCTAAGCTCTCTTCCATAATTTAGAAACCTGGCCTTTTGAAATGCCAAGAACGTCTACTACAGACTTTTGAGATGCATTATTAGCCTTCGCCAATTTGATCACATCTTTTTTATTAATGTCTATCCTATTTCTCATTGTAATTAATTTTTTAAAGTTAAGAATGTAGAAATCTATTAATCGCTTTGCTTGTAGTACTGTTCCAGACTCTATTTTTGATTTGAATGTTCCTTCCTCGCAATTCTCCATTAAAAAGCAGATTATTACTAGTTTGTGTAAGTATATTAACATTTTAGAATAATATTCTTTTAGCGGAGATTCCGCATTAGATTTGTCTGTTTCTAGTTGCTGTGTAAACTTGAACAACAATTTTTCCGCAGACGGTGTATAATGTAATCTAATCTCTGGCTCTTCTTCTTCTGGCTCTTCGCTTTGCTTTTTGTATTTTAATAAATTTTGAATAGCTATGTTATAACGTTTAAGTTTATGCTCATCAATTTTATCCCTTGTTACGGTAGAATTATTTGTTATCATCGTGGTAAATAAAAGCCTATCGATCAGTCCTGAACCAACTAGAGATTTACTAAAGAGATCTGGTATAAATTGATGCTGTATGCCTCCAAGCATAGTTAAATATGCTTGTTTTATTCTAAAGGTATCAGTGGTTTTTCTACTTACATCCACAATGCCATTAGTAAATGCTTCCAAAAGAAAAACTTCCCATTCATGTCCATCCCTACTATTTACATTATTCATCTTTTGAATAATAGCTCTTATTTCATCGAAACATAAACCTATTCCACTCGAATTTTGGTAATGTATGAGCTGAGCTTTTTCAATGGTAGCGTTTTGTATTAATATTTGCTTACGTGGTACCTCATTGTTTTCAGTATCCTTTCCTCTTTGCTCGTCAAATAGTTCGTAAGACTCATTATCAAAGTCCATTATAGGCTTTGTAGCAATCTTCAGAGCTTCAGTTTTAGCATCGCCACGACTTCCAACAATAATGAAGTAGCCATTTGCATAGTTTTTATAATTGAGCTCTTTGGTGTAGAATGTTTTGCCAATAGCTGAACTGATAGTATATAAAATTGAGCTCAATGAGTATTCTTTAGGCACTCGCTTACAATTGAAACCTTCTTGAATTATATGCCTGAATAATTCAGGCATATTTTCTATAATCTTATCTGATTGATTTCTTAATTCGTTATCTATTGAATTAGAATCAACTTTATTTTCGCTGTTTTTATTCTCTTCCGCCATAACTAATCAGTAAAAGGAATTAATAGTTCTTGATCAGTATACCATCGAATCATATTCACATCTGATCTGAGAATATACTCATATAATTTGTCATTGTTAGGAAAGTCAAATTGATGAAAACTTTCGTCCTCTAAAGATATTCTCAGCTCTTTACCAATTTCTGTCATTGCATCCTTGAAAGGCATTGTAAACAATTGACTTTGTTTTACTTTTTCTATCGTCTTAATAAGGTATTCGTAGAACTCATCTATTTCATCAGCTCTTGGTTCGAACTTTTTATCATAGATCCAAAACAACAACTCCATAAATCCTAAGCTATTAATCAATTCATGATCTGTTTTGGTATTGTAATACCTTCCCTCACCCAGATCAATAATTTCTGGTTCAATTAGTTTTTCTTCAATTAAAGGTCTGATGAGTTGTGAATGGCTTTGACCAGTTAGTTCACTTATTCTTTCAAGCTTTTGTTTTAATTCTTCGGTAACTCTTATGGATATAATTTTAGTTTTCATAATTTATTGTCTTTTAGGATTAGTTGTTTCTTTACTTTGATTATTCAAATAGATATCTATGATTGAACATTTTTCAATCTTGGAATTGATATCCCTAAATACTCTTACGACGACTCCTCCACCATAGGGATTGTCTTTAAGAGCCTGATTAATTTGATTTGCAAGGAGATTAGTCGTAGGCTTAGGGTTTTTAAGCAATCTATCTTTTAGAGCTTCTACTATATGTCTTAGCCTGTAAGATTCTTTTCTTCCGTGGTTATCAAGTTTAGAAAAATGATCTA
>NZ_PJBS01000096.1 GCF_002836055.1 Psychroflexus sp. MES1-P1E | reverse complement strand
CGACTTTTAACTGATAAAGTCAAGTATTATTGTTTTAAACATGCCTTAAATTCAATATTTTACAATACCCTTAAGAAGAAAGCCAAATTATACCGTAAATAAAGATAAAAGTCCATTGAATGGTGCGTATCCAATTCCCTTTGGTTAATCTATTAGCCGATGACTTTAGGTCTTTATTGGCTTCGATATTATGGTGTAACGGTACAAAATAAATAAAGGTGCTGATCCAAGTAGAAAAGACCAAAATCAAATAAATCAAATGGACTATTGAAAAATTAAAGGCGCATAGGTAGACTGCTATACACACTTGTACGAACATGAGTGGAGCAACAATAACAGTAATTCTGGGTGTGTAAGTTTTATGCCATTTCAATAAAAGTTCTTCAGAGTAAAAAGTAAATCCCGGATATACAATGAGTTGAACCATCCATATCAAAACCACAAGTCCAAAATCGGCCAAAAGCCTTATCATCGAAAGATGTTCGAGTATACTGTCCACTTAGTCGGTTAGTTTCCAGTTATAATCTTGATGAACTTTTTTCAAAATCAAGAAGAAAGGAATCCACCACATAAAGTCATTGGTAATAAGCGTGTAAAAAAACTCGAAAGGAACTTTGCCCTCATAATAATTAAACACAAAACCCAAGGGACCAAAAATCTTTCCTAAAAATCCAACGGCAACAATAGGCCAGTGTCTTAGAGGATTAAAAGAGGCCCACCAATATCCTATACCATAAACTCCAATAACCATTCCCATACCTTGCCAGATCATAGGCTGGGTAGGAAGTTCCATACCCACAAGTTGAAAAAAATGATTTGGAAAAATAACCACCCAGGCACCCCAGAGGATATTATATATAGCTGCTAATTTTAATGTTAATTTCATAAGTGCAAAAGTAGATAAGCCATCATAATAACTTTAGATTTTATTAAAATAATTTATATAAAAAACGCTCAGGGTTTTAAAGACTTGAGCGTTTTTAATTAATAGCAAAAATTATCTTTTATTTTTCCCATTTAAATTCAGCAAACATATCGTCGACTTCAGTTTCTGAAATATGATTGATATAGTTACTAAAGGTCTTCATGCCAACCCCAGTAATAACACCAGCCACATGTAGATCTGTATAACCCGCTTGTTTTAAGTTATTTGTAGCCTCTTGATCAGGGAAGCCACGCTCTTTGGCAATAGATACAGCAAACTTGGAAAGAGCTTCATATTTGGCTTCTGGTAATACTTTACGATTTCGTAAAGCATCGATAACGTCCTTAGAGACTTTACTTTGATGCTTGGCAATAAAACTATGTGCCGCTACACAATACTCACATTCATTATAAACAGCTACGGAAAGCAAAATCACTTCTTGTTCTTGAGGAGTAAAACCAGAATCTTTTCTAAACGTCTCATCTGTTTTCATATAAGCGTTTAAAAGAGAGGGGGTTGTTAGCCATCATTTTAAACATATTAGGAATTGCACCCATCTTAGAATTTGTAGCTTCTAAAATGCTTTTTGCAGGTTCTTGGCTTCATTAATTTCAATAGGTTTCATGTATTTATTTTTAAATTCGATTTAATAGTCGTTTAAAAGTAAATGAGCTTACAAAAAAAAACCACTCATAAAGAGTGGTTTTTAAATTCTAAAATTGAGTGGATTTAGCTCTTAATTTCAACTAATTCCAATTCAAAAGTAAGATCGTGTCCAGCAAGTGGATGATTTGCATCTACAATGATGTGATCTTCATTCACTTCTGCAACTCTTAGTTGACGTTCAGTTCCATCAGGATTTTGAGATACTAATCCCATACCTACTTCAGGTTTCATATCTTCAGGAAGTTGGTCATTACCAACTTGTTGGAAAAGGTCTTTTTTGACCTCACCGTAAGCTTCTTCTTTAGGAATTTCTATAGTTTTTTTCTCAGCTTCTTTCATATTAAGAACACCAGTTTCGAAACCTGGAATGATTGTTCCCTCACCTAAAGTAAATTCAATAGGTTCTCTTTCTAGAGAGCTATCAAAAACTTGACCGCTAGAGGCTAGCTTTCCTGTGTAATGAACTTTTACTGTGTCTTTTTCTTTAACTTGACTCATAAATATTAATTTATTGATTTCTAATTAATTAGAACTTTTATTTAACAATAATTACAAAGGTATCATTTAGATAACCAAACCCAATTATATCGGTTATTAATTCACTTTTTTAATGGAATTTTAACCTTAAGTAGGGCAGCTATTGAAATAATTGAACATAATTTCGCTTAAATTATTTAAATTTTTAAAATGGGCAACAACTCCAAAAAGCCAGATCAGGTGGTTTACAATGAAGATACCAATAAATATGAAGCGGGTTTATTGCCTTATGCTACTAATTCTAGTGCTCCCAAAATCACCCCTACAGATTTAACAGGTTGGAAAAACTCCAATGTGAGTAAAGTTAATCATCAAATCAAAACAGAGTACGAAGAACTAAAGCAGAAGTATGAAAAGTTGATGGTACAATACGAATATAATAATCTTATATACAGCGCAGAGTTTAGTTTTGAACCTATTGTGGGTCAGGTTTATCATTTATATGAAAATAAAAAGGGAAAGATATTTTTATCTATTATATCCCCTTATGAATGTAATTTTAATTTTAAAGGAAGTTTTAAGCTCAATGAAGACAAAATGTGGGTTCGATTAGATTCTAAAGGAAAACTCACTTTAACCCCTTAATTATAAGCTTATTAAAAATGATCAATGGAAATTATTATTTCCATTCACTTGAATAATATTTACCAGAAAATCTAATAATAGAAGGACACTTTTATAAAAAATGTCCAAGGAATTCAATAAATAAATTCGACTCAGAGAAGAGAAAATAAAATTTCCTACCAAGCCTCAGGCCCTATAATGTTAAACTGATATAGTTTTAAAATACTCTTACAACAGATAAAAGACCTGGGATCATTGTTCTGAACAAATGGAAGGGACAGAACAATTTTGCAAGACGAAAAGCAAATCAACTTCCAAAAATCAGTTAGGTTACCTTAGAAGTAAATAGGCATGGAAAAGGTAAATAAGCTGAACATCCATAGGTATATATGGCATTTTCTGTTAACGTGATTATGAATTTTGACACTGCTAGACATCCCTCAATGAAAGGGATGGAAACTCCAAAGCCTGTTGAGAATGTAGATAATAAATCCGCTTTAGATTTTGTTTTGATGGGAGTCTATTTTTGTAGATTGACACTTCTGGTGCTGACTTGAATAATGTGACTATCATTTATAGTGGATTTGGTTTGCAAGTTATGTCAAATGAAAATTTGAAAGTCAAACTTTTAATTCAAAATAGGGGAGGGGATATAATGATAAGTGATTAAAATTATACAAATTTTAGACAGGTACTATCATAGTTGATTATCACTGCATTACTTATGAAGCAATGATGCAAACCTTTACCGATAAAAAACCTGTAGTTTATGTAATGAATTAAATCTTCTAGCAACCTATAATTATGAATCAATGGAAAAATGCGGTGAAAAGGGGACCACTTTTTAAAGATATCTACTGCGAAATTATAGGTTTAAGTTGGTGAAGTGCCATTTTTTTAATTCTCAATTTAGTTCGATATGTCATAAGACCTATATGGGCCCATAAGACCCATAAAAAAACTGTAAGTGAAGCTGTTTTAGTTTTGAATGTTTGGTTTTAAATTAAACGCAGATGTTTTTTTTGAAGATTACATTTTTTCTCCAAAAGCTAAATCACCTGCATCTCCCAGTCCAGGGATGATATATCCCTTCTCATTTAAGGTATCATCCACGGCAGCAATCCAAAGTTGAGTATCTTCAGGGAAGTGTTCTTCGATTAAGTCAACTCCTGCCTGGGCGCCAATAACAGATACGATATGGATTTGTTTGGGTTGACCTAATTTCTCCAAGGCTTTGTATACATTTAGCATAGACCTTCCTGTAGCCAACATGGGATCTGCTAAGACCAAGGTTTTCCCTTCTAAACTGGGAGAAGATAAGTATTCAACTACTATTTCAAAATCTTTCCCATTGCTTTCCACTTTTCTATAAGCAGAAATAAAAGCATTATCCGCTTCATCTAGATAATTAAGAATACCATTGTGTAAGGGGATACCTGCTCTTAATATAGAGCAGACTACTATTTCATCCTTGCACAAATGAGAAGTGGTTGCAACTAGAGGAGTTTGAAAGTTATGGGGAGTGTAGGTTAAGGCTTTACTCATTTCATAAGTCAATATTTCTCCAATGCGTTCAATGTTCCTTCGAAACTTCATCCGATCTTGTTGTACAGCCTCATCTCTCAATTGGTGGATGAAGTGATTGAGGACAGAGTGGGTTTGACTTAAATTATAAACTTCCATAAGTTTTTTTTCAAAAATAGGAGTTTTAATTGTAGTCTCAAACCTAATTTGAGAGAAGGAAAGGCATTAAAGTATCGTTAATTCTGTTTAGAGTTGTTTAAATTATTTCTATTTTGACGTATAATATATATTCATATGAATCCACTAAATGTTACTCAGAAACTTATTCAATCTCACCTAATCGAGGGAAAAATGATACCTGGCGAAGAGATTGGATTAAAAATAGATCAAGCTTTACTACAAGATGCCACAGGGACTTTGGTTCAATTGGAACTGGAGGCCATGGGACTGGATAGAGCTAAAACCGAAGTTGCTGTCCAATATGTTGACCACAATCTTTTGCAAACTGATTTTAAAAATGCAGATGATCATAAATTTCTAAAATCTGCGGCTCAACGCTTTGGGTTGTGGTACAGTAGGCCAGGAAATGGGGTAAGCCACCCTGTACATATGGAACGCTTTGGAAAACCGGGTAAAACCCTTGTAGGATCCGACTCTCACTCTTGCGCTGCTGGATCTTTAGGTATGCTTGCTATTGGAACTGGTGGATTGGATGTGGCAGCAGCCATTGCAGGTCAGCCATATTTTGTAAAAATGCCAAAAGTAATGGGGGTAAAGCTCACTGGTAAATTACCCGATTGGGTGAGTGCTAAGGATGTTGTACTTGAAATGCTAAGGCGTCATGATGTGAAAGGAGGGGTTGGTAAAGTGATAGAGTATTACGGCGATGGTCTTAACGAGCTAAGTGCTATGGATAGACATGTTATTGCCAATATGGGCGCAGAGCTTGGTGCTACCACCACGGTATTTCCTAGTGACAAAGAAACTAAACGCTTTTTAAAGTCTCAAAATAGAGAAGGGGATTGGTCTGAATTGCTAGCCGATGAAGGTTGCGAATATGAATTTCATGATGCAATTGTTTTAGATGATTTGGTGCCTTTAATCGCTTTACCAACTAGTCCTGGGAATGTTGTTCCAGTCTCTGAGGTAGCGGGTAAATCTATAAGTCAAGTGGTTATTGGCTCTTCCGCTAATCCTGGATTACGTGATTTTTGGATCGCTAGTGCACTAGTTAAAGACAAGAGCATTAGTCCTGAGGTGAGTTTTGATGTCAACCCAACGTCTAGACAAATCATGCAGAATATGATTGATAATAAAGCATTCGGAAACTTGATAAAATCGGGGGCAAGATTTCATCAATCAGGTTGCATGGGCTGTATTGGTATGGGTCAAGCTCCAGCAAGTGGAACTATTAGTTTAAGAACTATGCCACGTAATTTTCCAGACAGAAGTGGAACCAAAGACGATCAGGTTTATTTGTGTAGCCCAGAAACCGCAGCGGCTTCTGCGCTTATGGGAAAAATTACGGATCCTCGTGATCTGGAGAAAGAATTTGGTATGACTTATCCAAAATTTGAATATCCAACCTATGAAATGATCAATACGGATATGCTTATCGCACCTATAGAGGATAATAAATCGGTAACACTGGAAAAAGGACCAAATATTAAAGCTTTACCAGAAATTCCTGAGCTGCAAGACTATTATCGAGTTCCTGTATTATTAAAAATGGGCGATAATGTTTCTACCGATGAGATCTTAAAGGCTGGGGCAGAAGTACTTCCTTTCAGAAGTAATCTTCCAGAAATAAGTAAATACTCCTTTACGGTAATCGATGATAGTTTTTATGATAGAGCCATGACTACAAGAGAGTCTCAAGGAGGTCACGTGGTGGTAGCTGCTGAAAATTATGCACAAGGTTCCAGTAGGGAACATGCAGCTTTAGCTCCTAAGTATTTGGGTCAAGTAGCGGTGTTGGCTAAAAGTTATGCTAGAATCGCTTGGCAAAATCTGGCAAACTTTGGGATTTTACCACTCGAGTTCATCAACGAATACGACTATGATTGCATAGAACAAGGAGATGATATAGAATTGAAAGATGTGATTCAATCTGTTAAATCTAAAGAGAACATAAAAGTGGTAATTCACAAATCTAAAGGTAACTCCAAAACCATCGAGATGAAGCATACATTAAGTGATAGACAAATTCAAGTTATCGTGAAAGGTGGAATCATCAACGATTTCAAAGAAAAATTATAAACATTCAGAATTATTATATACTAAAAAAACGCTCTAAATGGAGCGTTTTTTATCTGTGTACGTATCGCACCAAATTAAACCAATAGTGTCGCTATAAAACGTTTTTTTTCGCCTGCTATTCATCAAAAATAGTTACCATAACTATTGCCATGCTAATTGTTCTTAACTTCAAACAATCAAAAAACCTATGCTGAGCTACGTCACAGTATAATTTAATCTAATTATACGACATTATAAATTTATTTTAGTATATGGTCTAAGGCAGTTTAGCATCTTTAGAATCGTTTTCTTGTAAAGCCATCAAATCATTAATTCCCTTTACTTCAATTACTTTTTCACCACGCATGGCAATGGGATGCATCAAGACCTCTGGATTTTTGGCCAATACCTTTAAGGCTTGGTTTTCATCTAATTTTGGATGGTCACTTAGAGTTTTTTTTATAAAAGGGTGTTCGGTATTTATTAATTCTGAAGGTTGCTTATTCAGAAGTCTAGAAAGTTCTGCCCACTGAGTTTCAGTAACTTTAACTTCGAGAAGGTTAATCAATACTTTTTGAGCTTTGGTGGCTTCAGCGATCGCGATACTTTGTATGGCAATCCTACTATCTGGATGATAATATAGTTTTAATTCGCGATTACTTTTTGCTATAACTCCCATATCTTTGTTGCTTGTAATTAACGTTTTTTTTTCTAAAGTAAGAATTAATACTGGGGATCAGAAACATTTAGTAATATTTTGAGGTTTATATCTAAAGAGAATTTAGACCTTATTGGGCAAAACAATACATCAATGCAAGATCAAAAAATCGCTATTATAGGAGCGGGATTGAGCGGCCTCGTTGCTGCTATTAATCTAGAAAACGCAGGCTTTCAAACAGAAATTTTTGAAGCTACAGATCGAGCAGGGGGTAGAGTAAAAACAGATTATAGAGAAGGGTATACCTTCGACCATGGCTTTCAAGTTTTGCTCACCGAATATCCAGCAACTCAAAAATACTTAAACTACGACTTGTTAGAACTTGAGAAATTCTACCCTGGCGCTGTTATATACAATCAAGGAAAGCAAGACAAGATAGGAGATCCCTTGCGACAATTAAGCTTATTGTTTCCAACCTTAACCTCAAAAATAGGAAGTTTCGCTGATAAACTTAAGATCTTAAAACTCAATACTGAACTTAAAAAGAAAAGCTTTGATGATATCTTTTTAGCTGAAGAAAAAACCACTTTACGCTATCTTCAGGATTACGGATTTTCATCAGATATCATTCATAATTTCTTCAAACCTTTTTTTACAGGGATATTCCTAGAGCACGAGTTAAAGACCTCGTCCAGAAAATTTGAATTTGTTTATAAGATGTTTGGCAAAGGAAGTGCTGCCATCCCCAAAAAGGGCATACAAGCTATTCCAAATCAACTGATGGCTCAATTGAAACAAACTAAAATTCACTTTAATACACCCGTAGAATCTATTCAAGATCAGCAAGTTATATTTAAAAATGGAGGAGTAGAGCAGTTTGATTTTGTGATTATCGCCACTGAAGCTTCTCACCTTATCTCTAATTTAAATAATCAGCATACGCTCTGGAAAAGCGTTGATAACTATTATTTAAGCGTAAAGCAACGTGTCTTTGAAGAACCGATGATTGGCTTGATTGCAGACGATGAGGCATTAGTGAATAATTTTTACTACGTGTCCAAACCAAAAGCTGAGGAGCATCTGTTATCGGTGAGTATCGTTAAACCCCATGAGTTAACGCAAGAAGAACTCAAGGATAGAATTACAGAGGATTTAAAGACCTATGTAGGCATAGATACTTTAGAGTTTAAGCGGTTTTACCATATTGAGAAAGCTTTACCTGTTATGCAATCGGTGACTTATATGCTGCCAAAGTCGGAGACTCAATTAAAAGATCAAATCTTTTTAGCGGGGGATCAGTTAGCGAATGGTTCGATTAATGCAGCAATGTTAAATGGAGAGTCTGCAGCGCAAGCGGTGATTTCCAAAATTAAAGACGGTTTTATAAATCTAAGCTAAACGCAATGAACGCCAACATGGTATTGACATTGTGTTTAGATCATAAATCCATTATCATGAAAACCAATAAACCACTAGTATTTTTTGCCTCAATAGTTATATTGTTGAGCATCGTTTCCTGTGGATCTTCAAGGGTATATACGGCCCAAGAAAAGACAAGCTTAAAAAAACTACTTACAGATCAGAATTTTGAAATAGAACTCCAATGGGCCAGACCTTTGGCAACCAACAGTATGAATCAGCTGGTCAATGTGGGGCTTTTTAGACCAGGAGATAATGCTTCACAGATAAACTTACAGGGCAATCAGAATATATTCAAATTCGAAAATGATACTGTTTCTGCCAATTTACCGTATTACGGAGAACGCCAAATGGGCGGTGGATATAATTCTGCGGGAGGCGGTATTGACTTTAAATCAACTCCTAAAGACTTAATGCTAACCAAAGACGAGGATAAAGATTACTACCTTATGGAATTTACCGTCAGGGATAAGGACAGTAATGAAAACTATGATGTAAGCTTAACTGTATACCCAAGTTTAAGTGCTATAATTAATATTTGGTCATCGCAACGGAATACCATTCAATATAATGGAACACTTAAAGCGATTACAAAACCAAAGGTGGAGTAAGAGATATTAAGAATGTCTATGATTCAACATAAATTTATGTATTCCTATTTTACATAATATAAATTATAGGACAACATATACACAATTTATAAAACAAGTGTACAGAGTACATTTTCGATACTATTAACCATAATCTTGTTATAGTGGTTTTGGGTCTATAACTTGGGATTATGTCACCGCTATTTTAAGACATACACTTATAATAAATGATAAGTTTTAATCCTCTCAACGCAACCTACTATCATTATGATTATTGCTAAATACAGATTTTTTTTATTCAAAAGGTTAATAAGTTCAGGTGTCTTTATAATTACACACATCCATGATTATAAAGTTACTGAAAATTACTTTCTCATTTTATTTCATCATTAATTATTGATTTTTTCATATTTAAATATTTGATTATCTTTTTCTTTGCCTTAGTCTTTTGGTTTTAGAGCATTTTCAAATTCTTCTGCTACAATAAAACCGTTTCCATTTGTATCTACCTTTTTAAAATGTTCTTTTAGGGGTCCTTTTACTTCAGCTGCTGAAAGCATTTGGTCTTTATTAGCATCCATTCTTTCTAGAAGTTGAGCAAAACTTGGGCGTTCACTCATAGTTCTTGGTTTTGGAGCATTTTCAAGTTCTTCTGCTATAATAAAACCGTTTTCATTTATATCTATCTTTTCAAATTGTTCTTTTAGGGGTCCTTTTACTTCAGCTGCTGAAAGCATTTGGTCTTTATTAGCGTCCATTCTTTCTAGAAGTTGAGCAAAACTTGGGCGATTTTCTAATTGACCTTTTGGTGGTTGTGCATTTGTGACACCAAAGGCAAGAACCGCCGCTAATAAAATTATTGTTTTTAATGTCTTGATTTTCACAAGTCTAGTGTTTAAATTAGTATGATTACAAAACAAATATGCGGATAAGTTGAATACGTATTTTATGTCTTCAGCGAAAGGAGTCTACTTTTCGGTAAATCACCCATATAATTTAGTAAACGAAACCCTAGCGATACCTTAATAAGGTATCTTCTAAAAAGAATTGATTTTATTTTTAGTTTATTTGCAGTATGAATTCAATGAAAAGTTTTATTTCTCAATGTTTATTATGGCTTGTTATATGGCTTTTATTGTGGTCAGGACAGTCGTGGGATGAGCATTTTTTAAATGGAAATCTACATGCTTTTGTATTACAAATTGTTCTTGTTGGTGTGTTGATATTTTACACAGCTCCAACATTTCTATTCAATAAAAAATATGCTACTTTCATACTTATTTCGTTGTTGTTGCTCTTCCTTTTTTCTTATATCGCTTCTCATATTTTGGTAAGAGAAATGCCAAAACCGCCTCCTTTTAGGCCATTAAAAAGAGGTCCGCCACCTCGGTTTTTTACACAATCTCTTTTACTTTTCATGGCTTATATTTTAGCTACGGTGATTGAATTCGTTATTTACACGCAAAAAAAAGATAAAGAGATCATCAGAAGTAAAAATGAAAATCTTCAAACTGAATTAAAGCTATTAAAATCGCAAATCAATCCTCATTTCCTGTTTAATTCTTTAAATAATATTTATGCCTTATCAGCTATCAACACTACTAAAACGCAACAAAGCATCAGTTATTTGTCTGACATGTTGCGCTATGTTTTATATGAATGTGAACGGCCTTTTGTAATGCTTCAAAACGAGATAGATTATATCGAGAATTACTTGAAGTTATTTTCACTAAAAAGCAGTCAAAAATACTCCATTGACTTTAAGTTTCAAGTTTCAGAAACATCGGTAAAAATCGCGCCTATGCTTTTGATTCTTTTTGTTGAAAATGCTTTAAAACACAGTCATATTGAGAACTTAAATGACTCCTTTATTCATATTGATCTTTATGCGGATGACAGCCTTATTTTATTTAAAATCAGTAATAAAATTGCCTCTAAAAATATGGCTAAGGATGAAGTTGGAGGTATTGGATTAGAAAATGTAAAACGTAGATTATCCTTATTATATCCTAAAAATCACAATCTATCTATTTCAGAAATAGAGGGCATATTTAAAGTCGAATTAAGTTTGAAAAATCATGTATAGTTGTATTGTCATAGATGATGAAGAATTAGCAAGATTATTGCTGAAATCCTATATTGAAAAATGTGATTTCTTAGAATTGAAAGGACTCTTTAGCAATCCTATTGAAGCCCTTTCTGCTTTGAAGTCGAATCAAATTGATCTGGTTTTTTTAGATATCCAAATGCCTGATTTAAAAGGGACGGACTTTGCTAAAATGGTTCCGTCAAGTACTAAAATTATTTTTACAACTGCCTATTCTGAATATGCGTTAGATGGTTTTGAATTAAATGCGTTAGACTATCTTTTAAAACCCATTACTTTTGAACGTTTTTTAAAAGCGGTTAATAAAATAGAATCCAAATACAAAATTGGTAATACTGAATTCATTACTATTA
>NZ_PJBS01000095.1 GCF_002836055.1 Psychroflexus sp. MES1-P1E | reverse complement strand
AAAAGAAATGATTTATTGCGACATTATAGGTTTAAATTGGTATTAGTAAAGTTCTAAAACGAAAGGTAGTTATAGATAACATGCATATACCTATAGGAGATTTATACATCAATAAAGACCTTGCTGATTTAGCGCATTAATTTGTAGCTCCCTTTAGCTTAATAAACTCAGCCAAAACAAAACAATTTACTTAAAATGATAGATGACAAAGCCGGAATCATCATTACTATCAATTCCGTTTTCGTTTCTTTATTGATGAGTGTCTTGTATATGGGATCCACTACAAACAGAACAAACATTGAAGTCGATCATTTCAAATTTCTAATAGTCTCTTGTGTTTTGTCTATGACAATAGCAGTCATCAGTATGCTTCCTTATCATTATATGGGGAAAGGAGCAAATTGCTTTATTTATAGTATGCAAAGCATCACTTTTGTTGTTACTTTCAAAAAAAGAGAATATCCGGTTAATTTTTCTTTGGAAAGCTTGAAAGACCAATTACATCCGGATAATTTTTTTGAAATAAATCGTCAATTCATAGTGAATATTGATGCCATTAAAAGAGTCCATTCCTATTTTAATGGGAAACTAAAACTTGAAATAAAACCTTCACACGCAGAAGATATAATTGTTGGAAAAGAAAAAGCATCAGCTTTTAAACCTTGGATGGATAGATAAACAAAAGTGAAAGAAAAAGATTGCTCTTCAATTTGTAAGCACTTTTATTTTTTTACCAACGTATAAGTCATACACATTTGCAATTCGCTTCAGCCACCACACAAACCAAAAATTGCAAAAGAGTATGTCTCGTCAACGCTCAATTCCGAACTAAATAACAAACATCGGAAAACCAAGCTGAATGTGAAAAGCACTATGCACAACAAAGTACTGTGGTAAAAAACGAGTAAAAGGTTATTAATTTCTCACTAAAGTACTTCGATAAGTAGCACAATAGATCAAACCTGATTTGGCGGTTACAAAGGCTTGTTTCAACAGGGTATGACAGACTCCTATTAGTGCTATTTTTTTACTCTTTCTTTGGCAACTATTCTTTGATAAAAATCTCTGCAAGATGTGTTGTACATCCCTGCCAGCTAGTTTACAGGTATTAAAATAGCCCATAAATAATAAATTACGAAATTTTTGATTGCCTATTTTACGTATTCGAGGTCGTCCTTTTACACTGCTCCCACTTTGCTTAATCACTAGTGTCAAACCTGAGTAGGTGCATAGTTCTGCTGCACTTGTAAACCGATCAAAACCGACGGTAAGACCAATGGGTTTTTGCAAACCCATTAATTTACCAATGCTAGGTTATTCTAGAGCCATTGGATACCATTAATTAGCTATTGACTTGCCTATTCGTCGCTAGAAAACAATGTTTTTGATATGTGTTTAGAGGTTATTAATTATTTAAAAGGAGTGTACTCTAATGCTATAATTTGAGATTTAAATTAATTAGATCCAAGATTTCACCGTTTATTAAAACATGTATTTAATGTTAATATTTTTAAGACAATAAAAAAATCACTAAATTTAAAATGTAGATAAAGTAGGTGATACAAAAAATTGTGTCATTTAAATGTTTTGCAGTATACGAAAAAATGGAGAAGCTGAAAACCTATTAGAGTAAGCACTAACTAAATAGGTATAATTATGAAAAAACTAAACAAATTAACTTTAATCACAATGATATTTGCATTGTCTTTTGCAATTCAAAGTTGTGAACAAAAGCAAAAGGAACCAACGGTAGAAGTTGAAAAAGAAATTTCCAAATCTGCCACTATAGAAGAACTCGGACAAATGAACCGAGATTTTGCAAAAGCATTAACAGCAAAAGATGCCGTGGCTGCTGCCATTGTTTATGACGAGAATGCTTCTATACTTCCGCCAAATGCACCTATTGTTACTGGACGCGCCAACATTCAAGCATATTGGCAAGGAGCTATTGATGCCGGAATTATTGATGCAACTGTAAAAACGATTGATGCTAAAAGTATAGGTAATTCAGGTTACGAAATTGGAACGTTTACAATGCGGTTTCACGGGGCGAAAAATGATACAATAGTTGAATTTGGGAAATATACAGAAATACTTAAGCTAAATAAGGAAGGAAAGTGGATGGCTATTTATGGTATGTAGAGTAGTAATGAACCCATGCCAACCAAATAAAAGTACGAACGCACAACAAAGAACTGAGGTAAAAAACAACTCTTTTCTCTATTGATTTTGAGACACTTAAATTCTAGGCTCATAGATTTATAATACTGATTCTTTGAGCTTTTTTAATTTATACTTAATTAAACCTATAATGTCGCAATAAATCGTTTCTTTTTCGCCTGCTTTTTATCAAAAATAATTACCGTAACTAAGGCTATGCTAATTATTTTTAATCTCAATCAATCAAAAAATAATTCAATTTATTTATACGACATTATAAATTTAATTTGGTATTATTTTTCTCTATTTATTTTGGCAACACAGAAACTTTCAACTTCATAAACAACTGTGGACCAACGAGGTTTCGAAAATCTTTGCGATAAGCAAGGCTTTTTTGTGACGTAAAGCGAAACTGATCTATAACCCCCTAAATGCTGGCCAACTACTCCCCTATTATTCCTCGTAGCAAAAGAAAACAATGATTTTACTTCACCAACTAGGCCTCTTCAAAATAGCTGCATCAGTCAAGACCAAAACTTTTTAGGGTAAAGCCAAAAGTCAGAAATCTATCTTCTTGACTTTGGTTTTCGATCACAATACTCTCAAAAGTATGGATATAGTTTATCTTAAAATTTAAGAACTTCCAAAGCGGCAGTTCTAAAGCTAAATCTGCTTGCCATCTAAAATTATTGCTTTGCTCCAGAGAAGGCTGGAAATAGAGTTCATGTTTTAAAATGACTTTCTTTTTAAACAAATTATATTTACCATTCACCCAAACGGTACCCCGAAACGTATTGATAGATTCACTTCCATCATAGTCTGAACGGTTAAAGTTAGTTTCACCAAAAGCTGTTTGTTCGTATTCACTAGAAAGAGAAAGCTTTAGCCAGTGGCTTTTCTTGTTCACAATTTGATAGGTAACCCCTGCCCCCACCAGAGAACGTAAATCAATTTCTCTTCGGAAATTGGTACTTATAAAACCTAATAGTAAAGGATATACTTTGCGGTCGGGATTTAGGTATAAAAAGTTTACACTTAAAATATCCTCATCAGCTTTTTCCTTTCCAAACTCTTGATACACATATGAATTTTGGGTTTTGAAAACCAAATTTTTTAAAGGTTTAAAACTAAAATCTGATTTTGCTCTAAAAATGATGGTTTCTACATTTCCGCCCTGATAAAATCCAGTTAATGAAAGGTTTGCCTTTATACTAAGCGTATCACTTTCATTAATTTGAGCCGAAAGAAGCGGAGAAAAAAACAAGAGGAAGTACAAAAACTTAGTCATTCTAATTAAGGATAAGCCTATTTAAATTGGAGTGCCAAAATAAATCATTTATTCTAAACAGAAAAATGTTCTCTGTAGATCATGCACATAAAGGAATCCTATTTAGTTTTTGCCTTCATAAAACTTAATCTTAAAAATTAAAACGCCATAATAGATTCGCCATAAAGTAAGGTGTGGAGTTTACTTTGGTTTTGCTGAGAAACACCAAGAAAATCTAGGAATATATATTTATGATTTAACGAATACCATACAGTGTTGCCATGGAAGGTTTTCTTTATTTTTTTCTAACGTAAATCCAGCAGCTTCAAATTCTTTAACCGCTTGCTTTTCGCTCATTTTATGAACCTCTTTAATGGGGACACTGGGATCTTCAGCTCGATACTCGATTAAATAAATTTTACCGTCTGCTCGCAAAGCACTTTTTATGGAAGCCAGCATTTCTATGGGGTAACTAAACTCGTGGTAAACATCTACCATAAGTATTTTATCAACCGAGTTTTCAGGTAAGTTGACACTCTTTTCACTTCCTTTAACAAGCGCCACATTATCAATCGAGTTTTCCTTAATACGTTCGTTCATTTCTGCCAGCATTTCATCTTGAATATCGACCGCATAAACAAATACATCTTTGGCTATTGAAGACATTTTAAACACATGATACCCGGACCCAGCTCCAATATCTGCAATAACATCCCCAGAGGTGAGATTTATGTGTTGTAATAATTTTGCCGTATTCTCTTCCTTATCACGTTCAGAACGTTCTAGCCAACTGATCCCTTGAAAACCCATCACATAGGCAATTTCTCTTTCCATATACCATTTACCTGTACCATTAGGATCTCCTTTCTTATACGTATAGATATCTACTGAACTTGGACTTTGAGCTATTAAAGTACTTGAAAAGCAAAATGCGAGTAAACATATAATTTTTCTCATAAGACAACTCTTTTTTTGATCTTAACTGAAATTAATGATTTTTATTAAGAAATAAGAAAGGATTTGAATTTTTAAGAACTGTTTGTGGTCTGTACCATGCATAAAGCAATAAACAATATATACACAAAGGCTTTATATGACAGCAGGATCTAAACATAAAGTAATATACCACGGAAATTCAAAATGGCTAGGCCGTCTTTTTTTAGACATCTTTATACCAATCTTAAATATTGGCATTGATTATCAAGGAAATAGCATAAATAACCTATAGAGTTTTTTGGAAGAGTTGAAGCTTTGAAAAAAACCTTGGACGTGATAAGCGAAAAGAAAACTAAGTTCTGAAAATAATTTAAAACTATTTTATGTTTTTCAGAAGCCATCACCATAAAATTTGATACAAATATAAAAGGCTTTAAACCCTAAATAAGCATTTATGTGATTCTTTCGTCCTAGCATATTTACCAATTATCTGTCCCGTTTGTTCATCTCATTAACAGGTAAGAATCCCTTAGGAATAGAACCTTCATGACCATTGACATAAGACCAGGCTCGATTACCGAATTAAACCTATAATATCGCAATAAATCGTTTTACCGATACGAATTTGGCACAGGCTTTTTTCGCCTGCTTTTTATCAAAAATAATTACCGTAACTAAGGCTATGCTAATTATTTTTAACTTCAATCAATCAAAAAACCTGTGCTGAGCTACGTCGTCGTATAATTCAATTTATTAATATCACATTATAAATTTAATTTGGTGTAATACAGTTAATTACGAAGTTAAATCTTTAAATATTTCAAAAAGGGAGATGTTTATTTGTGGAATACAAGCTATATTTATACATATATATATATTAATTCTTAATAATCAATCTTATGAAATATATTAAGCCGTGTGTCTTAATTCTAAGCCTTGCCCTTTTAAGCAGTTGTACACAAAATTCAACAAAAGAAGGCTATCCCATTAAAACACAAGAAGACGCCAATGGTTTTAGCTATGAAATGGCAGAAAATGACCCTTCAGGATTAAGACTCTACACCTTGGATAATGGTTTAAAAGTCTACCTTGGAAAGAATGAAGAAGATCCCAAAATTCAAACCTTAATAGCTGTAAGAGCTGGATCTACCTACGACCCCGCCGATAATACTGGACTTGCCCATTACCTAGAGCACATGGTCTTTAAAGGTACAGATGACATAGGCACTTCAGATTATAAAGCTGAATCTAAATTACTTGCTGAAATTTCAGATTTATACGAAGTACATAAAAAAGAACAAGATCCTGTGAAGAAAAAAATAATCTACAAGCAAATAGATTCCGTTTCTTATGAAGCTTCGAAACTAACCATAGCCAACGAATATGACAAAATGGTGGGTTCTTTAGGCGCTGAGGGCACCAACGCCTTTACATCGAACGAGCAGACAGTTTATGTCAATAAAATACCATCTAATGAATTGGAAAAATGGTTAACCGTAGAAAGCGAGCGTTTTAGCAAATTGGTTTTACGCTTGTTTCACACCGAATTGGAAGCTGTTTATGAAGAATTCAACAGAGGTCAAGATAACGATGGCAGAAAGCAATACTTCGCTACCTTAGAAGGACTTTTCCCAACACATCCCTACGGAACTCAATCTACCATTGGAATTTCTGAACACTTAAAAAATCCATCTATGGAGGCTATTAATGCTTATTTTGATAAGTATTATGTTCCTAACAATATGGCGGTAATTTTGGTAGGAGATTTGGATTTTGATGCTACCATTCAAAAAGTGAATGATGCTTTTGGAGATTACGAACGTAAAGAAATAGCTCATCCTACATTTCCAAAATTGGATCCCATCACCAAACCCGTAAAAAAAGAAGTCTACGGTCCTACATCGGAGTCTGTTTACTTAGCATTTAGAGCTGAAGGGAAAGGTTCTGAACAAGAAGTTTTACTTACGCTTGTAGATTATATGCTAGCCAATTCTCAAGCTGGACTTATCGATTTAAATTTGAATCAGAAGCAAGTCGTACAAAACGCATCTTCTTATACCAATTTTGATAATGACTATGGATTCCATCTGCTTTATGGGAGCCCAAAAGAGAATCAAACCTTAGATGAAGTAAGCGATTTACTATTGGAACAAATAGAAAAAATTAAAAAAGGAGAATTTGAAGATTGGTTGCTTGATGCAGTTGTCAACGATTTAAGATTATCTCAGATCAGACAATACGAAAATGCTTCTTCTACAGCTTACTCTTATTTGGAGGCCTTTATTGGCTTTCAAGACTGGAATAGTAGATTGGAAATGCTCGACAGAATGAAAGGAATTAGCAAAGAAGATATTGTAAAGTTTGCCAACGAATTTTATGGAGACAATTATGTAGAAGTACATAAGTTAAAAGGGGAAGATACTGCTATAGTTAAAGTTGAAAACCCTGGCATCACTCCAATAGAATTGAATAGAGATAAAGAGTCTGCCTTCTTGAAAACTTTCAATGACGTTGAATCTCCAAATTTAGAGCCACAATATATAGACTATAAAACAGCGATATTGGAAACAAAAACCAAGAATAACATTGGAGTTTCCTATATTAAAAATCCAAACAATGATATTTTTAATTTGAATATCATTTTTGATATGGGTCAAGATAATGACAGAATGGTGTCTCTTGCTGCTGGTTATTTAGATTATTTAGGTACCGATAAATATACATCAGAAGAGCTAAAACAAGAATTTTATAAAATTGGAATAAACTACAATGTATTTTCATCTAATGATAAAACTTACGTTGGTATCTCTGGCTTAAAAGAAAATCTTGATGCAGGTTTAGTCTTATTAGAGAACCTTTGGGACAATGCAAAGCCTAACCAAGAAGCTTACGATAAATATGTAGAAAGCCTCCTGAAAGGAAGACAAGATTCAAAAACTCAAAAAGGGTTTATATTTAGAAATGGAATGATGAACTATGCCCAGTATGGTGAAAATTCTAGACTGCGAAACATCTATTCTGAAGCAGAACTAAAAGCATTTGATCCTGCAGAATTGGTAGATAAGATGAAAGATTTGCGGGCGTACAAACAACGTGTATTTTATTATGGAAACGATGTGGATGCTGCTGTTGCATCTTTAGATACACATCATATAATACCTGAGACTTTGTTGGATTATCCTGTGGAAATAGAGTACCAAAACCTAGATACAGGAGGTAATGTGTATTTTGTTGACTATGATATGGTCCAAAGTGAAATCATGCTCATTTCTAAAGGGGATACTTTTAATAAAGAAAAAATGGCGGCTTCTAGATTATTCAATACCTACTTTGGAAGCGGTTTATCTTCTATTGTTTTTCAGGAGATAAGAGAATCTAAGTCTTTGGCTTATTCTGCTTATGCAGGCTATAGAATGGCATCTGAAGAAGGAGAGCCAGATTTCACAATGGCGTATGTAGGCACACAAGCCAACAAGCTAGAACAAGCGGTAGATGCTATGATGGAATTGATGAACGACATGCCTGAAGCGGAAGAACAATTTAACCAAGCCAAAAAAGCTACCTTAAAGCAAATTGCTGCTGAACGCATTACAAAGTCAGATATTTTCTGGACGTTTGAAGGCCTGAAGAAAAGAGGGATATCCAATGATTACCGAGAGGAAATGTACAAGACCATCGAAAAAATGACCTTTGATGACCTAAGAGTATTCTTTGATGAAAACATTAAAGGTCAAGACTATAATGTAGCAGTGATAGGTAACAAAAAGGATTTGGATTTTGATGCACTTGGTAAACTAGGGATGGTTAAAGAATTGGATATTGACTATCTTTTTAACTACGAAAAGAAAGAAAAAGAAAGCATTAAAAAGGTCAAACTTTAAATTAAGTCAAACATAGAAAACCCCAGCATTTCATTTAAAATGCTGGGGTTTTTATTTAAATGGACATTGGTGTAGTTTTAGAAAACTAAACAGTTCTAATTTGGGAAAGACCACGCATCAAAAGCTAATGCGATGGCACTGGAAGAGGTAAATGAAAAACAATATAATCTGTTCATCCTGATCTACATTTGTTTTCTTGTTCAAAGGCAAAAGGAAAATGTTTAAGATGAAAAAAGTAAATGATCTTTATAACCTAGGCTTAAAACAAAAACTTCAGGCTAACTAAAATCTGAGAAGGCCTTAAAAGGTAGGTACTTTGCACGTAGGAGAAATCTGTATTGGAAACGCGAATAAATTCATCGGTGTTGAGGACATTATTCCAACTCGCATTTAGGTCTATGCCTATTTCTTCGAAAGTATATTGATAGTTGAAATTCAGAAAATAATTATTTCGGTTTTCCTCAGAAATATTATTAAAATAGTATTCTGTATCCAAACTGAAATATTGATTATCTGC
Organism: Psychroflexus sp. MES1-P1E; assembly: GCF_002836055.1. Classification (GTDB taxonomy): domain Bacteria; phylum Bacteroidota; class Bacteroidia; order Flavobacteriales; family Flavobacteriaceae; genus Psychroflexus. The sequence goes on along the minus strand of NZ_PJBS01000095.1, from coordinate 2,917 downwards.
TACATAAAAAAATAGATCTAATTCGTGCAGCTGAGTTCTTATTTCATCGAAATCCCTATCTTTAAAACGGGTTTGTAAATAATTGAAATTTCCCATATAACTTGAACTTAGCCAGTCTGTAATTTCAGATTCTACATCGAAGTTGAAGCCTATAGTCTGATTTTCTACATCGGCTAGATTACTGTTTAAAATTTGTTCGCGATTGGAAATTGAGTAATTGCTGCCAATGCTGAATGTTGTGTTTATATTTCTAAAATATTTACTCGCCTTGACATTCAGTCTATGAGAATTTGAAAAATTGTCCTGCTCTATAGCTTCAAAAATGCTTGCAGCGTTTTGATCAATCTCATTGCTATACAATAAATTCCGTTTTGTTCTGCTAAAAGAATAAGAAAGACTGGCAAAAAGAGATTTTAATGGATTCCTAAACCGCAATCGCCAGGAATAATTCTGACTGAAGTTTTCTGGTAAAGGTGAATTATACCGCTGTAGGTTTCTGTAATTGTTAAGAATAAACCCATAATAAAGTCGCTGCAAATCGCCAAAATCGTTGCTAAGATTGGCTGAAACACTGGTTTCCCAAAAGGCTGAAATCTTATTCCTGATGTAGAGATTCGGCTCGAAAGTAAGCCGGCTTAGACTTTGACTTTCATTTAAGGACTCATCCTCAATGTCGAAACTTCTAAAATTTACAGGAGTAGTCAATCTTACATTCCAATTATTTCTTTTGTAAGTAAATTTGCTAGTAACATAGAATCGTGAACTCAAAAAATCAAGATCATTTTGAAAATCTCTACCTAAAATTTCTACTCCATCCGTATCCAAAAACCTTAACTGACTTCCCAAGAATTGGTTTTTTACTGAAATCCCAACTTCTGGTGAAACGGTGATCCCTTTCATCTGTTTGGTGAATCCCACTGTGTTATCAGTAAAGAAGGTAGTTGTTTGTATGGTTTGCTGAATCGCATCAAATGCTTGGCCGCTGTTTAATGAATTCTCAAATTGCCCCGGAGATACTTCCAGGCTTTGGTTAGCTTCGGTGAAGCCTGTATTGGACCTAAAGGTGACCAGCTGCTTTCCTACAGGTTTTAGAAATCGTAATTTGTTCCTGATGGCTGTAAACGGATTGGATAATTGTTGCTGTACTTCATCATTCTCTGTCATAATTTGTCCCCTTTGAGAATCCCAAAATCCATTGATTTCCAGTTCGTTTTTTAAATAATTGTCATTGGTATTTCGTTCTAAAGTAAACTTGGACTGCAACGTATTCATAAACAAATCATTAGTGGTGTTTTCCAATAAATCGATGGTATCTGTTGGGGTGAAAAAGCGGGTTTGCGTGTTCCCGATTTGTTGCTGAGCATCGTTTAAATAGGAAATATTTGCTTTGAGGTCAACCTCTTTTTTTAGCCGAATCAAATAATTCACAGATCCTAAATGCACATTATTATCTAGCCAACGTTCTTGCGTAAAAGGAGGTTCTGCCAATTGCCGAACGGATAGCCAGTCTGACTTTGAAATATTAAACTCTTCACGACCAAAATCTTCAATAGAAAAATCTCTTATTTCTCTGGAAGCATCACTTCCCGTATTATTGGCTTGGTAAGTAACGATGGCCTGGTTCTTTTTGGTAAACAACATAGGAGTTGCTTTCACTTTCCAAAGCAAGGGTGAAAATCCAGAACCAAGCTCGGCATTACCGCTCACAGTGACTTCTTTTTTGAGTTTGATGTTGAGCGAAGCCCGTTCTGAAAACACAAGACTATCCAGCATTTTAATAGGTTGGTGATTCTCCAGAATTTGTACTTGAGACACATCTTTGGCTGCAATATTATTATTGGCTAAACTATAACGTCCTTCCAATAAATCCAAGCCCTCTATATAGTATTTCTCTATGAGCTCGCCCTGGTACTTGATTTGCCCTCCAGGCATTACTTCTATGCCTGGCATTTTTTTGAGTACATCGGCAATGACGCGATCTTTTTGGTCTGTGAAGGCTGAAACTGAATAATTAAGGGTATCTCCTCTTTGCTCAATTTCTTTGGACCTGACTAAGACTTCCTTAAGCTCTTCGGAAGATGGCGAAAGCTGCACCTCTAGTTCTTGATCTGTATTCTGGATAACCTTTGACCAAGATTTATAGCCTAAGTAGGATATTTTTAGATAAAGGCTATCCAATTCTGAAGAAAGCTTAATTTTAAAATTCCCCTCCCCATTACTAATGCCATAAGACAAAATGCTTCCTGTAGAATCTTTACTGACCATGACCGTTGCTCCGCTTAGGCCACTATTATTTTCATTACTGACTTTGCCAGAAATGAGGGATTGAGCATAACTTGATACGCAAATTGATATTAATACATACAAAAAAATATCCCTCAAATTATTCTAATTCTATAGGGTTGTTTCGCTTCTTATATTTCTCTTTTATTCTTCGCTTAGCTTCAGGAGTTAAGTCGAATGGAATGCGCGATATAGGATCATCAAAAAAATCCTGTTTAATTTGATGTAATTGATCTTTAGTAGTTTTTATATAATTTTTATTGTTATCAAAATCTTCAATTCCTTTTTTTGCTTTTAATTTCTTAAAAGAAATTAGTTGATAGTTATAATGATTTTCCGTGTCACTTATTTGAATAATTAAGCCAGGTAAACCATCAAACTTATAAGGTCCTTGAGTTATAGGTATTTCCTCTGTAAACCAAGCCTCATATTCACGTCCTGCAAAATTTGTAATTGCTTTTTGAACCTTGAATTCGTTTACAGTTTTTTTATCTTTTTTAACCTCCCAAACATATGGAGCAATGTTTTCAGTATATAAAAATACGTCACCAGCTATCCTATCTGAAACTTTGATTTGTTTGTTTTTATAATCTTTTAAAATGATTTCATAGAATTTAGTCTTTGGTGTTTTTCT
>NZ_PJBS01000094.1 GCF_002836055.1 Psychroflexus sp. MES1-P1E | reverse complement strand
TCGTCGAAACCTATGGCTATACATTGTATTTGAAAGGAATAGTTAGATAAAAATAGCCTGAAGTGGCTCTACATCTCCCTAGTCCATTGTATTCTAGTTGATTAATATTTGATTCCTAAGCACTATGAGTCTTGCGCAATTTTTAAATCGTGCTGCCTATTCTTCTTTGTTTGGCTTAGCCTTTTTAGGCATAATTGCAATAGGGATAAAGTGTCCATATATTGTTTGTTTAATTTGCTGTAAAACCCTTTGTCTAAGCTCAAAGATGCCATTTGATTTAAAAAATTGTTGGTTAAGCTATCTGCTAAATCTTTTGTAACACCAGAATCGGTTTGTTTGACAAGTACTTGATGATGGACCATAAAATTAAATTGGTCGGTAGCTATCAGCACACTTTTTAGTGTGCGAGATATGCTATATGTGAAATGCTCAAACGTAGTTTAGCAGGACGATAACTTGTGGATTTGTCTCCTTATACCACGTGTTGCGCTGAGCTTGTAGAAGTGTTTCAGGATGACAATTTATATGGTTGACCGAGTTGCTCTAATAACCTAGGACGCAGAAACTTCGTCCTACATACCTGAGCCGATTTACTTACAAAGCATCAAAACACCCTTAACAAAGCTGTTAAGGGTGTTTTGATATCCAAAGGTTCTTAAAGAAACTCTTTTTATGTTACTCGTTAGGAACAAGTGGTAATGAAATAATCTTAATTTGAACTCTTTCCAAAATCCATAGGTTGTTCTACGTTATTTCTAAAGAATTTTCCGTGTCTCATATAGTCTATAAAAAGAAATTCCCTCCAGTTAGATTCGCTACCTGGATTATCTGTATCTGGAAAACTACCTGCGTTTTGTGAGCCGTTGGCTGGGTTTAGACCGGTAGAAGTAGTGAGTAAATTAAACAAGTCAAAGGCATCATCTAAACCGTCATTGTCTGCATCGGCTCCAAGGAGAAGCGTATCTGCTACACCATCATTATTAATGTCGTAAGCTTCTATCGTATCGCTTTCACCATCACCATCGCTGTCATCATCAAACATATCTGGGACGCCATCACTATCTGTATCGGCTAAGATTTGCGTAAAAGCACCTCCTCCGTCTGTATCAAAAGCATCATCTATACCGTCATTATCTGCATCTGTGCCTGTTGGAGCAACGTAATCTGGGGTTGGTTGACTTTCTATGACATCTACAATACCATCGTTGTCTGAATCTATGTCTATTCTATCTGGGTAAAAATCACTATCGCTATTAGTGTCTGCAAGGGCGGCGCCGCCATTATCTGGGTCAAAGGTATCTGCCCAACCGTCACTGTCTGTATCTGTATTATCGTCTGCTCGACCGTCAGTGTTGGAATCTAAACCTCCTGCCTCTATAATATCTGCAATACCATCATTATCTGAATCGAGATCTAGATAATCTGCTATACTATCTCCATCTGAATCTGGACAAGGTATACTTGATGTTTCAATAATTACAAAGTTATCTACAAATGCCCAAATTTCTCTAAGATCAGTTATATTACTTCCAATAAAAATATTATATGTACCAGCGGTTGAAATCCCTAAGGCGGAAGGAACCAAAGTAAAAGTACGTGTTTCCCAAGTCCCAGGAGTACCTCCAGAGTCAATTAAATTGAGGACTGTGCCAATTGGTTGTCCTGTGACTGTGGAAGTAGAATTAAAACGAAAAACAATATCTACATCACTCGGGTTACCTCCAGTTGTACCAGGATTTCTATATTCGGTATAAAGGAATCTAACGGTTAATTCCTCATCAGGATCATTTATAATAATATCCCCAAAAATACCTTCATCATCTCTAAAACCCATAAATGACCCTCCTGAAGGAGAAGATTGAAAACCGGGCAAAGAAGCTCTAGCCGTTTCATTACCCTGAAATGCGATAGTCAAATCTGTACTCAAGTCTGGGGTATCAAATCTTCCCCAGGGCGAGGGAGCAAAATTAGTATCTGCACCATTCGTTGCGTCTTCATCACCTTCATAAGGATTTCCATTAGGTTGATTAAAATCACCATTGGCTATAAGACTATCGTCGATTATAATTTCAGAATTTGTATTGCACTCAACGCTATCTAAAATCCCATCATTATCAGCATCTACATCTTGACCGTCTGAAACGCCGTCATTATCCATATCAACATCTCTATAATCAACATCACCACCAGAATTTACGTCATTATCTACATCTATAAAGTCATTTGCTGGTGTCGTATCATCAAACGCACCATTAACATCAGAATAATCATCTACTGTTTCAAGACTTGACAACAATCCATTAATACCAAAAGCACCTGTAACCTTACCACTTCCATCATTGGCTAATACAGGAAACACCGATTCTTCAACATCAAAAATACCGTCGTTATCTGAGTCTAAATCTAAGAAGTCTGGAAGGTCAGCATTATCTGTGTTTTCAGGAGTCAGTCCTGTTGCAGTTGAGGAATCATTATTTTCATAAGCACTATCTAAGCCATTGTCCCCAACATTTCCCGTTGGTGCAATGTATCCAAGCGATGTCTGTGCTTCTATGTTATCTGGAATACCGTCGTTGTCACTATCTAAATCTAGATGATTAGGTATGTTGTCACCCTCTGTATCTGGGCTATTGAATCCCGAACAAGGCAATGCAGTTACTAGTATTTCTTCTATCCAAGGGTCCCAACCAACTTGACCACCTCCAGTCCATAAAATACGGTAATTAGCGTAAGCTATGGTATTACTAGAAAGATCAAAAACCTCTTGGTCTCCGCTAGCAGTTCCATCTGATGTTTTAGTGCCAGTAAGGTCAACCCAAGTTGAGCCATCAAAACCCTGAGTTTTATATTGCACACCACTTTCTAAAAATGAAACTGTTCCATCTAGTTGAACTGTAATTTGTGTTAAAGCTATTTGTTGATCAAAGCCAATATTAAATATGTCTTGGTTACTTCCTGGATACGGCTGATTATTATCAAAGTAAAATGATTGTTGACCGTCTATAACACCATCAAATAAAGTTGAAGTATTATTTGTAGAGGGTAAATCAGTTGTTACACTTGTAATTGCTTCATCAACTGAAATACAACCAGTAAGACCTTCATCAACATCTAAAATACCATCATTGTCATCATCAACATCTGTACTGTCTGGAATACCATCACAATCTGTGTCGTTGTTGGTCTCTGATATGGTTACAGTTGCAATAGTTACATCGCAAGAGGTATCATCTGCATCACGAACACCAACACTATATGTACCGGCAATTAGGTTCGTAAAAGTTGAAGTTGAAAGCCACGCTCCTGTATTTAATCTGTATTGATAATTACCATTTGCAGCGCCTGTTGGATTACTAATAGTAATGCTCCCTGTAGCATTCCCGCAACTTATGTTTGTGCTATTTACAGTTCCAGAAACAGGGCAAGGATCTACAGGAGTTCCTGTAAATTGAATTTCTTCTATCCATGGATCGTCTACAACTTGAGCTCCACTAGTACTACCAACCCATAAAATCCTATAAATAGTATAAGGTGTAACATTAGAAGGAAAATCAAAATCTTCTCGTTCATTTCCGTTATAATCAGTAACATTTCCATCTGACGTCGTCATAGAAGTTAAATTATCCCAAGCTGAACCATTGAAACCTTGAACTCTGTATTGAACCCCATTCTCTAAAAAAGAATCATCTCCATCATCATCCGTTTCCAATAATATTCTTAACTGAGTTAATATTGACGGTTGGTTAAAGGTTATATTAAAAATTTCGGTATTGGTGCCAGGATAATCTTGATTAGCGAAGTAAAATTCTTGCTGTGTTAGATCTCCATCATTCAAAGTTGAAGTATCACCTGAAGCAATACTTAATTGAGTAGTTATTGAATTAATACTAATTGGAGGAAGATTAGGCCCACCTCCTGAGGAGCTTATAACTATATCGTCCCAATAATAATCCTCAGAACTGCTATTTAACTCAGACCTTAGTCTGATTATTGTATTTGCATTTCCAACAGGTAAAGTTAAAGGACCAATATTTTGAGTTTCCACATCATCATCACTTGGGCAAATTTGTGACCCAGTTCTTGTCCATAATGTAGTATACGAAGTTCCTCCATTTGTTGAAACTTCAACACTAACAAAATCATCTGATTCAAAACCAGAACTACTATCCTCACATCTTCCAGATAGTGATAATTGAGCTGATGATACGGTACTTAAATCTACTGTTCTTGTTGCAAAATCGAAAGGCGAACCTCCATCCATAAAAAGCTCACCACCTGTGAAAATATTATCACCTGTTAAAGTCCAATTATTTACCCAACCCGATCCTCCTGAACTGTTCCCACTGCTAAAATCATCGCTAGCAATTGTTGTTTGCAGATTATATTTATAATTTGGCACAGCAAGAGCTGAAAAAAATTGATTTCCTGCCTCTAAATTCCAATCACCATCCTTACCAGTTATATTTTTAGAAGCTGCTACGGAAATACCGAGTTGCTTTTCTAGGTAAGCCAACGCTTCAAGACCTTTTCCGCCTTTTGCAAAATTACAGCCGTATATATTAACCCCACTCTGTCCTTCGGACATCTCTCCAAAAGGGTGGGAAAACTGTTCGATTAGAAAAAAAGCAATTGCTTCTTTCTCAAGCCATTTGCCGTTGATAAAAAGTTGGCCTGGTTTACCGTGGGTAAACAAATGGAAAACTCCTTCGTTTTGGTTGTTAATGGCTTTGGATAGCACTTCTGGCAAGACTACATCTTTGTCGATGTAATAGGTGTCAGTTTTTACAGTTTGCTTATTACAAAGGCTTTGATCTGCTATTGGCATAGCTTCTTTTGCAAGGGGTCTACTTGTGAATGCTTCACACAAATTATCGGTCGCTACTCCAGTAGCAGCAAAGCTACTTACCCCTAAAACAAATAGAATTATTTTTATTATTTTTATCATGATTTGTTTCTTTAATTCGGTTATAAGATTTACTTTTTTATACAATTGTAATCCTGTTTTAAACCATAACACTACTATGAAACTAGTGTTATAATATTAAATTAGTTACTTCTTGTAAAATTCAAAGTAATATCTCCTAAACGTACTATACTCGTAGTTACAGAACCGGCATCTGTTACAGTCATTTTTAAAACAATGATTCCTGTACTTCCTGCTACTAGCGTTGATAATTCAGCATCTGATGCAATAGTTGTTGATGTCCAGTCATTTTCATCTGCTCTTGATGGAGCTGATGAAATTGCTATGGCTGTTGGATTTTCTTCTGCATACACACTTGCTAGAACATCTGCGTCTGAAGTTGCAGCATAATCTAGATCAATTGCATCCGTTTCCCAACCCACAAAATTAGCTGGAAGTGTAAAACGCAAGATGATATCATAATCGTTCTTACCTCCATCTGTTTGGGTGTTCTCCCAAGAGTAATAATTCATCCAGTTATTTGCTGAACCTGCATTATCACTAGTTAAAAAACCTAGGTTGTCAGAACCATCTGCCTCTAAAGCAGCGCCAGCATACTCTGCGGTAAAAACTATTTTGTCAGTTAGTACTGTTGGTGCTTTTTCTGCAATTCCAGTCCATTTTAGTACGGAAGCATCACCATCAAAAAAATAATACCCCTTAGTGGTCACGTTTTCGGTTTGTCCTGCTACTGGTGTTGCATCTGCTGTTACATATACCAAAACACCGTCTTGGGCAATAGTGTAAGTTTTTGCTCTTAATTGTGATTCTGTAAGGCGTGGTGCTAAAATACCATCTAAAACGGTTGAGGTGGCTGGATCTCCTACTACGTCTAAAGTCGCTTTTGGCTCTGTTGTATTTACACCTACTTGGGCACTTAGTATAAAATTTGCTGCAATTAATACAAAACTTAATAGTAATTTTTTCATCTTATTTGATTTTAATGAAATTGATAAATGCATAAGTTATAGGAAACTCCTCTTAGCTTTCCTATAAAAAGCTGCACTAAACTTGTCGAAATGGAAGAAACTTTTTTGCTGCCTTTGGTAAAGGTATTTTAGTTTTATCCTATGGGTGGTGGTAGGGAATAATAACAACTTAATACAGCTATTTTAAAGGGTGGATTAACGTAAAAATAAGTATCTGATATCTCTTTACTGCAAACAACGGCATATACCAAGTCTCCTTTAGTAGGATAAGTGTACTTTGAGATAGAAGAACTTGGTTTGTTTATTTTTAAAATATTTGTTGTTGCGGTGGCTATACAATTGTTATAATTGGAAAAAGCTCCGCCTTGAAGAGGAAATTTGCCCTGTGGAGCTATTGTGTAGATAACTTGAGTGGGGTGCTTTTTAGCACTTAATTCTAAAGGATTACTTGTATCTAGTTGCTTTTTCTTTTTTGAGGGTGTTTTGGCACCTAAGAAGCAAATTACTTTTGCAGTAGTTTTTTTTTCACTGCTATAAAAAACAGCATTGTCTTTTACGTAAATAATTCCTTGAGAAAGTGCTAAATAAGGCGAACTATGTATGCGATCTAATCCTGTTATTTGAGAATCTTCCTGAATAAATATGGACTCGTAATCTTTTGAAAACGTACAAAAAACTAACAGCATGGCTGAAAGCGTAATACATGATTTTTTATGTGTTTGAAAATAATCGTTCATTCAAAATGGTTAATTTTTAAAACCAATTTACAAAAAAAACTTGTAATCTCAAAAGACATACCTTAAAAACTTTTTAGAATCAATATAGGTAGTATATAAAGGTAGAAACACGCCGTAGTTTTTTAAGTACATCGTAAACTTTAAATCCACAAAACTTTAGTGTGATTAAACAGAAAAATCTAAGAATACAGATTTAATTTCACTAAACCTAAAATTAAAAAAACAGAAAAATAGTTAAAGAATTCGTGATTGATGGACTAACACTTCATGAACTTAAACTGGATTTTACTAAAAAATATGATGAATACTATTTTTTAATATACTGCAACAGTAGTAATTAATAATAAATGAAAAGCATACGAACACATTTATAAGTTGAATTCAAGGAGCATAAAAAACGAAAAAAATTGAATCTTACTTTTAATTCTGATCCATCATTCTAAATTCTTCTTGTTGAGCTGGGACAACGTATTCGTTAAAATACCAAGATGACAATTTTTCTAAGGATAGAAATATACCAACACCGAGAACAAGGCTTATAATAGTCATTAAAATCAGGTTCTTCTTTTTACGTTTTGGATTGATTGAACATTGGTTTTGTTTTTTTCTAAACATATAAACACCAAAAAAACCAATAAAAAGAGCTAGGCCTCTTAATATCCATGAACCAAGACCAATTGAACCATCGTCAGCATAAAAAAAGTCAGCAAAGGAAATGGCGTAAATTCCACCCATTAATCCAAACATAAATAAAACTGCCGGGGCGACACAACAAAGTATTCCAGCTATTCCTGCAGAACCTGCAAATTTAAGTGCCCACTTAATAATATTTGGTTCCTCTTGGGGCTTACTTACACCTTTATTCATTGAATTGTTTTCAAAAGTTAGTCGTTTAATTATCGAAATCCTTACAAAACCAAAACAGCCAAATTAAAAAGTAAAGACTACATACTTTTTTAAAAATAAGAAAGATTATTGCATATCCGTAAAAACTCCAATGTTACGGACTAATTCCTGATATGTATTAGAGTTTAATAGTTTAATATGTAGATATTTTTTTATTTGCAGTACATTTTACAAACGAGCAGAGTTGTGAATTATAGTATAAACAACAGCGCGCCAAAGAGGGAGTTATTTATCATAGATACTGGGGATCCCAGCACTAGGGGCTAAGAAATAAAGGGGCTTATCAGCGCAAATATTATGAAGCTAGACAGACTTTGAAAAGCCCAACACTACTGGAAAATTCGAATCTTTATTTTAGATCTTGATTATCTTGTGATAAATAATACCTTATAACACGAATGACTAGTTTAATATTCCCTATTTCAAATAGATGAATTAGTGGAACTTCTGTTTTTAATAATTTGGTAAGATCAATATTAGAGTTTTTATAATCTAACACTTTCTTATCAAAATCAATTGTATTTATATAACTGAAATCGCAGCTTTCTTCAAAACGGCAAAGCTTAGGATTTTCTATATATTTTTCATAAATTTGATATTATGTAGAATTGTTCTGAAACGACCACAAGGTTTGGTATTCATGCTATTTATAAGCCTTGGTACTTATTCTAAATGATAATTGAGCCCTAGAGAAGAGGACTATTACTTAGTATGACTCTATAAAGTCAGCCGTCAAACTAGTTCACCAATCTCTTCTTGGTTATTCAAATATTATACTAATTATCGATTCTTCAATATAAACAACAAATCTAATAGCTTGTCGAAGTGTGGGCCTATCGGCAAGCCAAATGCTTAATTATTGGCGGTAGTTTATTGTAAATGATGAATTACTTTTTTGGCCATCTTATCAATTGTTTTATTACTAATACAATCCGAAAAATGTCTATGTATTTAGATGTTCTCAAATTGATTTAAATCGCTAATATTCATTGTGCTTTTGTCAAGCTTAGCAAATTCAGAAAATAATCCTGTTTGCCTATATAGAAATTTAGAAAATAATCCATCAATCCCCACGCGATAAAAATTACTTTATTCGGTTTATTAATTAAGTTATCTTAACGGATTAGATGATTTCGGTTCGAGTCGGATGTCAGATGATTTATAAAACTTTTGTTATCTTTTTTAGCCATTCCTGTAGTTGGAAATCCAATCAATTCTAAAAATGATATTTCGCTTGAATAACTATTATCCAATTTTAATTATCAGTGTTTAAAAAAAATAGCGTTACTAATCTCTGTAAGGAAATATTTTGTTTGGATGCTAATTATAGCATGTTTCCAGCTGCTTTAACTTCAGCATCTTTGTTACGTCCAATAATTGCACCTACTACCATTCCTCCTATTAAACCCAGTGAAATACCTAAAGAACCTAGATTAGATAAAATAGCAACACCACACATTAAACCGAATGATAATCCTAAACCACCATACAATTGAGTGTAATAGCCTTTGTTAGTTAGATAGAAAGTATCCTTTAAATAGTTCTCAAATTTATTAAGTGTTTTTTTGAAGAATTTTTTTCTGTTTTCAGGAGTTGATTCTAATTGTAAACTATCCAATTCTGTTTCTATAGATTGAATTTCATCTTTTGAAAATTCTCTATTTTCTAATTCTGCTAGTGTATAAATAAATTTCTCGTAAATCTTAAGTTCAGATTTTTTAGTTGTTTCAGTTTTTAAACCTTTAAAAAAGTTAAGCGCTTTTTTTAGTGTCATAATTTTTATTGTTTTCTTAGTTAGTGGTCCATATCAAAAATTATTACATGCAAAACTCGTTTTTTTTTTAAAGCGCTATAATTAGGTGTTTTAAGAGGTGCTTAACTCCTTAGATTTTCTATATCTGTCATTAATTCTTTTAGTTTTTTGAATACTCTTCCATAAACAATATTTAAATCCCATTTATAAATTCGAGCTCCAAAAAGGGCTAGTAGACCAATTATTACTAATGCTATAACGATTCCTATTACTGGAACTCCGAATATGAGATACGTGTCTGGAAAACCAAAAATAATTTCACTGACAAGCCTTTCACCTAAAGGAACACCTTCTGCATCTTTAAACCAAAAGCCCAAAAGCATTGAAATAAATATAATAGGATACAAAAATCTTGAAATTTTCTTATTGATATCGACTTGTTTTATTATCCATTGATTAAATGCCTTTAAGTATTGATAACTACTTACACCCATATCTATTTTATCCAAATCGATTAATAACCTCTTATTAATAATAACAAGTACAGAAAGTGTGACAAAAAATATGATACCAGTTATAGGTAGTCCGACAAAAAATGAGACCACTAAGAAAACAAATGAGAATGCAACAATTGCAATCAAATTTATTTTAAACATTCTTTTAAATTTATCAATAATATGAATTGATTTTTGGTTGTATAGGTTGTTTACTTTTGGAGCCACTAATGCGTCGCTTTTAAGAAAACCTTCTTTCCATATATTTTCAATTGATTTTTCCATCCAATATTTTTTTTAATCTAATTTTAATTCTTTTAACGTGTACACCAATATTATTGGGGTTAGTTCCAATAATTTCAGCAATTTCCTTTTGCGATTTTTCTTCTAAATAAAGCATAATAACTGCTCTATCTATTTCTGACAGTTTTCTAATAGCATCGTATAATAAATTTAGAGATTCGTCTGAAAACGCGAAGTTGTCTTCGGTTTCTTCAGCAGTTATAGAATCAGATACAAAATGTTGAACATTATTTTTCTTTTTCTTAAGTAAGGTTAAACAAACGTTTAATGAAATCCGATACACCCAAGTGCTCCATTGAGATTCTTCACGAAAGTTGTCTTTACTCCTCCAAATTTGTAAGCACACTTCTTGATAATAATCTTCAAAATCTTCTTGCGAGTTAGTATAAGCTCGACATAATTTGATGATTATTCCTGCAAACGGTAAAATGGAGGTTTTATAAAAATCGCTACTCAATAGTATTGTTTTTATTAGTTGGTGGCTTAAATTAGAAATTATTACAGGCAAATCATATAATTGTAAATAAGAATATGCTTTGGAGATATATTAAGCACAACGGCTCGGCTATGAGTAGTTGCGTGGGATAGCACTAAACTTTGCAAGTATACACCGAGTTGGAAATTCCGCAGAAATTTTCAGAAGTAGACGAAAACAAGCAATTACTTATAGCCATTGTTGTGCAACGTTATATATTTTTTAGTTTTTAAAACAATATTCAATTAATCCTTAATTATTTTCTTGATAATATATGTATGATCTTTTAAATTAATCTTAACCAAATAAAGCCCTCTATTAAGTTTTGAAACATTTATTTTTTGGCTGTATCCTCGATAAACAAGTACAGACTTGATATCATAAATTTCAATTGAAGTAAATTCTAAGCCATCAATGAATAACATATCTTTGACAGGATTTGGATATAAACTAACTATGCTAGTTGCCTGTTCTATAATAGATAATACGTTGTCATTAGTCGTAAATGAAACTAATTTTCCATTATCGGAAAAGGGAGGGATGTTAAATGATTCAGATGTAATAAAATACCTATTAGCCTCAATATATGTTATAGCTTCTGCTTGTTCAAACCCTAAGCTTGTAAGTAATGTTTGCGTGTTAGTACCTGAAAAAACATCATTATTTGTAAAGTTTTCACTAACCCAAACAAAAGGTTGTAATATCGAATTATACCCTACTGAATATACTTTTTCTGTTGATGGATTGTAGGTAGCCCCTGTTATATACCCTCCGCTAGTTAAAGTTGTTGTTAATGGTTCTACAGTAAATGTTCCGCTGTTTTTGGGATTGAGTAAGCTTTTGTTGTGCCATTAACCCAATTTTTAGTAAACAAAATCAAGCTATTTACGTCAAAAGAAATTAGCGCTTCTGCATCCCATTCTGTATTATTAGGGTTTGGGGCAAAATCTATTTGATCTGAATAGCTAAAGTTTATAATTTCTGCTGTTACATTGGTGGAACTTAGATAATCACTTTTATTTAATGTGTAAATTTTTAAATCGGTTCTATCTCCACTGTTGTTGCCTATATCGCCAATATATATTGATGTTTCATCTTGTGCAATATCTTCCCAATCTACATTTGTGGCGTTGGTAACTGTAACTGTTCTAGTAACTAACCCAGAAATCGTATCTAACTCATAAAGATTATTTTCATTACCCGAATCATTATGAATAATAAGTTTATCATTAAAAAATATAGCTCCGGATGATTCACTCAATATTATTGGTAAATCAAACTTTTCTTCAACGTTCGCTATTTGAGCGATGACATTGAATGTGCCTAAAATAAAAGCTGTTATTATAATTATTTTTTTCATTAGTATTTATCGCTATACAGAATTTGGTTTAAAAAGATTCTACGTGTAATATAATATGTTTTTTTTGTTTAATTATCTCCAAGTTCATTTTTTTGAGCTCGTTTTTAATTATTTA
>NZ_PJBS01000347.1 GCF_002836055.1 Psychroflexus sp. MES1-P1E | reverse complement strand
ATTAATTATCATTACGAGGGAAACCGATGAATAAAGAAGATTACAAATTATTAATATTCTTAAAAAAGGTTTCCAATTTGACTTAATAAGTATATGACAACTTATTGAATAAATAAATAAGCAAAAAGCAATTCCTGATAATAGGTGTAGAACTTTATTTGGCATTCCAAAATAGTGTTGCAATTGTGCTCAGATTCCAAATAATAGAAATGCTGTTAGTAATGCACCAAAAGCATCAATCAAAATAATCCGCTTGGGGTTCATTATGAGTTTACTTATAAAAGTCTGTTTTCCATTTGGCATTTTCAATATTTTCTATTTTTCAGCTTCCAGGTAACGGTCTGTTTTAAAAGACGTTGACCTGCCTGTCGGTAGGCAGTTCAACACAGTTTAGGTTTTGTTAGCAAAGGTTTTATTTTATTGAATTGCTTTTTTTCACAAGAAGGTTTCTCGATTCACTCCAGCGTTTTAGAATTATGAATAGCTATTTTCTGAAAAAAACTTATAAGTTTTTAATAATATTATTTGTTTGTTCAACCACATCTTCAACCGGTTCAGGTGTGGAGTCAGCAAGTGGTCCTCCTTCTGGCCACATATCAACTAATTTTATTAACTCTTTAATAAGTTGTGCGGACTTATCACCTTCCATTCTTTTGGATATTTTGAGAGCTACCATCGAAAAACCGAATGCATCTTGATATTCTCCGGCTTCAACTATCTTTCCATCACTAACACCAGCGCTGTATTCCTCCACGACAGTTTCCATTAAGAATAAAATAATTTCATTCAAGTCTCCACCAGCATTTTTTTGTAAGAGGGTTATATTTTCTTCAGCTTCAGTTAGCATTGGTTCTATTTCAGAAGCAGGTTTGCCTTCATCCATTGCCTTTGATACTGATTTGAATACTTCTGGATTAAATCCCAGAGCATCAATTCCTGCACGCTCTGCCTGATGCATTTCAGATACTGGATGCATCAAATGTTGTGCTGCCTGATCTGGTTTTCCTGCGCGGTAAAGCGCTAAGCCTACCTCAACATGACCAGACATAAAGGCAATTCTATTTTCAACAGAAAGGGTTTCCATGGCATGATCTTCATGCATCTCCTCTTTTTGAAGTTCTTCATTTTTAGATTTCTGATCTTTTTTAGATTCTCCACAACCGGCTAGGATAAGGGTTGATAGACTAATAATTAATATGTTTTTTCTCATGTTCATTTGTTTAAAAATTACTCAGTGTTATTTTCATATTATATGTTTGCTAGCGTGTTTCAAGCAGCTAATTTACTAAATAAAACAGCATCCAAGAAAGTGCGTTTGGACTTTCGTAAGTAGGCTAGAAACCAGCAATTAATTATACAGGGTGTTGCCTTTAGTTTTTATTTTTTCCGTCTTTTTATCAGTTCCTCGTATTGATTTACTAAATGGTATAAATATGTTATAAAAGCGTCAAAAAAGTCAACAGCTTCTTTCGCATCTAGTCGGTTCACAGTTTGGTCGTGCGAATGCGCTCCATCATTTCCGATTAATCTTAATTCGTTCGCCCAACTTTAAAGAGTATTTCCTAAAATTCCTTTAGAGTTCAGGTTTTTCAATTTAGTAGTAAGGTTCCCTTTAATTTCTCTTTTGTCGATGGAGATAGCTTCTATTCCTTTGTGACACATCATTGCACAAGCATCGTAAGCGTGTGCTCGATAACATTTCAGAGTTTCTTCATAAGGATTATATACAATTTCAGGACAATTTTCAATTGCTTCGTTTTCGGTGTTTGGTAAAAATTGTATTTTGCTATTCAGATAATCATCTCCCTCAACGATTTGAAAACTTTTTTCTTTCAAAAACAGATTTTGACATTTTAAGCACTTACTCAATAACACTTCTGTAACATAACCACACAAATCTTCATTCACAGTGTTTTCAGAAGTATATGAATAAACTATTACTGTCTCGACTACGGAATTGCAAGTCGGACAAAAATTCATTTCTTTAATTCCCTCTATTTTCTTTTCTTCTTCGGTCATTTTTTAAATTGGTGGCAACGTTTAGTATGTGAAGCGGAGCATTCCGCAGGGTGCTATGATTTCATATACGTTGTGTGTGCCCAGTATGGGCGTTTTTCTAGCTACCGAAAGGGAGCTAATTGATTTAGAGGGTGTACTCCGTCATCTGATGGCGGAGCCATCCACTCGATTACCTGCGGGCTTTTTTAATTGTGATTTGCATTAGTACAAACTATTGACATTGAGTTTTATAATTAGACTAATTTCTCGGTTTCAATAGCTGTTCTATTCTTGCGTTTTTCATTCTTCTTTTTCATTCCAAAGAGCACTCGAGTAATTTTAAAAGGATAAATGAACAAACGATATAAGAGTACAATGACAAAAAATGAGCTAATAAAAAGCAGTATCATTTTAACAGGGATATTTACATTCAGCTGAATAATATAATATCCAAAAATCACTATTACTGTTTGATGTAATATATAAAATGGGTAAATAGCCTCGTTCATCCTTTTTAGCAAAAGACTAGGTTTATTGAGGTAAACTTGTCCATATCCTAACAATGTCAAAACAAAGCACCATCCCAACAAACAGCATAAGCCATACCAAATATCCCAACGAACGGAAGTGCTTAAATAGGGTTCAATAGAACCATTGGGTACGAAGTAGTAACTGTAGAATAATAGTGTGCTAATTACAAAAGTAACAAGGTGAAAGCGTCTGTATTTTTTTAGGTTTTCCCAGAACAGTTGTGAGCTCGCAAATAAAATTCCTGTAATAAAAAAGTAGGTATAAAAGAAGGTTTCCGAAATATTGGTTAGAGAAGATGAGCCAGTCGGGTAATCCCTTTTAAGGACTATTGTTAAAATTATTAAGGGTAATCCCCCTAACAATAGACCCATTTTATGAGAAGATATTCTTTCAAACCAAGTCTTAAAACCTTGAGACTTTTGAGATTTAAGAAAAATAATTAATGGAATCACAAGTAAAGAAATAATATAAAGATTCTCTATAAACCAAAGGTGGTTTGTTTCAAATCGTCCGCTCTTGTATAGCTGCCAGTAAGAGCTATATTCATTGATGTATTGAAAATAAGTTTGTGGTGGTACAATAAATAGTATACCAAAAATGAGTGGAATTAAAAGTCTGCCTGTGCGCTCTTTAGAGAATTGCTTCCAAGTCCTTTTAGAAAAAGCAAGGACGGTTCCAGTACCGGATATTAAAAAGAGTAACGGCAGTCTAAATTGTTCAAAGTAGACCATGATGTCGTCCAATAACTTACTAGATTCTGAATTCATAATGTGAAAACCGTCGCCATTAAAAGGCATACCTAGGTGATGGAAATAAACGGCTAAAATGGCAATAACACGTAACCAATCTAAATCGTATCTTCTTGTTGTAGTATCCATTGATCTTATTTTTTTGATGGCAAATATAAAAACAATGCCAATGATGGCTTAGGCTAAGTGACAAACGACACTCCAGAGTGACGAAATACAAACCTACTTTTTATTGCAATTAGTAAAAACACGATTAAATTCTTGAATCTTAGATCGGGATACTGGAATAGTCCCTTCAGAAAAGTTTTTTAAGCGAAGCACATAACCTTGAGCATTGCCTGAAATGGATTTTATAGTCTGCAGATTTACAAGGTAAGAGCGATGCACTTTAAACACATAAGGAAAGGGGTTTAACTGTTCTTCAAATTCTTTCAAAGTCATTCGCTTTAACAATTTTCCAAATCCGGTCACACTGCTGTAAACAATTTCGATATAGTTACTCTCTACTTTTGCAAAAAGAAATGTCTCCATGTTTATTTCAAATTGCTCTCCAGGGAGGGGTGTAACTATGTGTATGGAGTTGCTGCTCGTTATAATTGATGATGGAGTCGCTATTTGTTTTAAAAAGTTAAAGTTACTATTCAATAATCGTTCAAGGTTTAGAGGTAAAATGATCATTAAAATTAAGCTGCCTACCAAAAAAGTGTTCCGAATTTCCTCCCACAAGTACCGAAATGACCAGTTATCGGGATTCATATAAATAAAATCCCGAAGGAAAAAACTGGAAAGACCAATTAAAAAGAGCAGAAGTGCTAGCTGTAAAAATTCCTTGCCTATCGTCCACTGACTTGTATCCTTTACTGTTTTATTTAGTATAATGAGATAAGCTAGAGCAATGGGTATCGGCATAAACGCATGCCCTATTACAATCCATAAACTACTTATTTTGTGCTCAGCTTGGTTAACAACAAATGGCTCAAACAAATAGCTAAACAGAAAGCTTATAATGGCCACACCAAAAAGAAGTATAAAAACTTTTTTATAGTCTTCATAATAAAACGGATAAGCCTGATTTATATATGCCTTAATTTTCATTTAATAGTATTAAGTATTAGGCTAGATTTTTCAGCTTGCAGGTAAGGCTAAGCTGAAAGAGTCATAGTAGCCTTCGTGGCACTTGCCATTCAAATCGCTCCTCAATTTGAATGGGCTATAAGACTTAAAAGTTAACACTCTCCTGCCATTACTTATACAACATGTTAGTCGCTGCTGTTTAGTTATTTAATGCATCTTCTGTTAATTTTTTATAGGTATCCATCATTCCTAAATGTCCGAGCGGAGCTGTATTTGTAAACATGATTCCAATTATTTCTTTATCATAATCAATCCAAAAGTAGGAATTATATGGACCACCCGCCCAAAAGATTTCTTTTGTATCGCCGTTGTCCGCTATTTCAACACCAACCCCCAATCCGTCACGGCTTTGTTATCTGGGAATTGAGGAGACCTTATGAAGAAAATGCATCAACTTTGGAGCTGGTATTACTGATATAAAGTGTTGGAAGATATTATTTCTTCTATTTTCATTAAACTAATAGTTTTTATTTAAGCATGTGATAAAACTGGAAACATCGAATATTTGTCTGTGAAATAACCAACCTTGTCCTTTAACATAAACAGTGTATCATCTGCTTTTAATAAACTTCTATCATAACTCGTTTCGTTTAAAGGAGTAAATCCTAAAACTACTTTTTTTACATCTTTACCTGACATGGCTTGAATGACATTACTTAAATTCAAATATTCTACACAAAATACATCATTTAGATAAAGCGTATCACCTTTAAAATCAGCAATAACGATTGCTTTAAGGTCATCAATATAGTAAATGCTGTTTTTCTTAATAGATAAACAATAAAACATTATTAAAGATGCATTATCGTGCATAGATACCTTTGAAATCGGGACTGACATTTTTAAAGTTTCTTCTAGAAACTCTTTCTCTATGGCATCTTCTATATTAAGCCTTTTTATTGATGAACTACTTCCATTATCGTTAACTGATATTGAATATTGATATTCATTCACTATCTCAAAATTAAATTTAGGATAAAATTCAAGAACACTTTCATTTGCAAAAAGATATATAAAATCTGCCTTTTCTTTCCATTCATCTACTACTCTCTCCAAAAGAAATCTATTAAGTCCTCGATTTTGGTATTCCTTTTTAGTCATTACAGTTCCAATTTGAACACCTATCTTCTTCTCTTCTTCGGTAATAAACTCAATTATGTTAACGGACACATTAGATATAATTTTATCTTCATGCAACAATGAATAAGGAATATATTTATCACTCCAATATCCATTTAAATACCATTCTTCCATACTGAAACCAAATGTAATCTCTGTCAGTATATTGAAACTTGCTCTAATGTCTTTGTTATGCTTATAATCATTATCAAAACCATAAATTATAGTATCTAGCTTTATTTTTTCCATTTTATTCTTTTGAAGAATTTATTTTTCTCAAATGTCATGCTTGAATTTGAAATGAAGGGCATTAAAAATATGGGATTCAGGTCATTAATGCAACTCATTTCGATTTAAAAAAAAGTCAAATTTTTAAGCCTTTCTTATCATTTTGTATTTTATCAGATCTTTAAATCTTGAATTTAAAGATCTGATAAAATTACACCAAACTATAAATTTTAAAAATACCACACTTTGTATTTTTAAAATTTACCAATAACATCTATTTTAATTTCTCACCTAACAGGGCTATTTTCTCTAATCACTTTTTCCTGTAGTCAGTTTTTGAGTTTTTAACCGGTGAAATATAGGTCGCTTTAACAGGACTAATTCCACAAAACTCTAGAGTCCCTTTTTTGAATTGATTGATAGCAGGGCTTTTCATAATTAGGAAATTATACCATTTAGGGGTGTCAGCTGTTATAATGATTCTTGCTGTTTTTCCTTTCAATAATTTTTTTGGCAGTGCTTTTCCTTGGATAGGTTGAAAGGTGATTCCTGGTAAAAATGTACGGTCGATAAATCCTTTCATCAATGCGGGATATCCATACCACCACATCTGAAACACCTAAACAAAATATGGTCTGTTTTTTTAATTTTTTTCTATACCCTCAAATAAATCCGGTTCTAGTTCTTTTCTTTTTCTATACCCAAACTCCAGATTAGGATTAAAATCCAAGTCTGCAATGTTAATTTGAGTCAAAATGGCATTGGTTTTATTGGCCCCTTTTAAATAAGCTTCCGATAGGGCATAATTATAACTCTGCTTGTCGGTATGTCCATTAATAATTAAAACTTGTTTCATAATTTGTTCTTTATTTCTAAACAAAGAACGCAAGTATGTAACGCCTTTAAAAGGACATATGTCTAATTCGAAATCGACTTTCTAATGCGACTTAAATGCCGCTGGGTAATTCCTAAATAAGAGGATAAAAAATTTAGAGGGATTAATTGTAGATATTGAGGTTGGTTTTTGAGTAAGTCTTCACACCGCTTTTCAGCACTTTCTTTTTGCAATATGAAGATTCTTTTCTCTAACTTTAAAATCTCATCTCTTGAAATACTAAACAACTCAATATCTGTGAGGGCTTGAATATTCTCTACCGTTTTGGTTTGTGATAAAAATGAAGAATAGGCACTAACAAATGTATTAGAAAACGTAAAACAATAGGTGACTTCTTCTTCTGCAGATGAATAATAAAAGGATCTAAATAGCCCAGAAACATTAAAGGCTACTTCTTTAGAAGTCTTTCCCTCTCGGACAAAATAATCGCCTTTCTTTAATGTTTTGCGAATTACTTTGCTTTCGAATACATCAATGTCTTCATCCGTAAGTATGTTAAATGATTTTAAGTAATCTCTCATTTTTTTAATTGCTTGTACTGTGAATGTATAATTGCTGCTACATACAGACAAAAACATCCAAATTAAAATAATAAAAGAAAACGATTTTAAGAAAAATTTTAAGAGTTTTTAATTTCCGACTAGATACTATATAGCCTTGGATCATACAGAAAAGATAGCACACCGCTGGCTGGCGATATGCTGAGTTATTCTCTAGAAACTGTTTTTTTATTTATTTTTCTAGACCAGTATGTTATTATAAGTCCACCAATAATCCCAGGAATAAACCAACCATAAAAACTCGGAAAAAATTGATTCACTACAACAAATGCGGTCGTTGCAGCAATATACCCACCTAGCATTTTACCTAAATGCAATTTTAACCATCCTTTTCTCAATCGATCAGGATTTTTATACAATACTAAATCTTTAACTGAAAAAATCATCCCAACTATTCCAAATACTACCAAAACTATATGTACACTATTTGTAAGTATAATAGGTAGTGTAATCATTAAAAATCCAGTGATAATCATGCTGATTGATATCCATTTATCAATCTTCAAATCAGGACTTTTTCTTTTGAATTTCAAAGCTCTATTACCCGTTAAAACAAAATATAAACTAAAAATTCCGACAGCAAATAAAAATGGACTTTCGTGATTGGGCAAAACAGCGACTATCATAGCTATTATTCCAGATAACATCATGGAATAGAAGAAAAGTAATCCAAATTTCCTATGAATCGTTTTCCCTTTTTTTGCAATTATTGATACTAAACCAGCAAGCAAAGCAACCCCGCCAAATGTTGCATGAATATAAATTAAAACCTGTATCGTGTTTTCCATTTTTCCAGTTTAATTAAGTTGTTCAAAACTAGGGGAATTATCTCCTTTAGCATATTTTTAATTTCCGAACTGTAGTTTTTTATGTATGGGTTGTTCTACTAGTTATCAACTAATAACAAATTTAATTTATAAGGTCGTATATATAAATTGAATTATACTACGACGTAGTTCAGCACAGGTCTTTTGATTGATTCAAGTTAAAAATAATTGGTATTGCCTCAGCTACAGTGATTTTTTTTGATAAAAACTAGGCGAAAAAGCCTGTGCCGAATTCGTATCGGTAAAACGATTCGTGGTGACTTTATAGATTCAAATTGGTATTAAACTTGTAGGGGTAGAGGGCTCTAAAACTACCAATAACTTTTCTTTCAAACGCTACGAATTTGCATAAGGTGCTAGTAATAAGTTTTGGGAGATCGCAGTAGATAGATTTGATATTATCACCAGATATGGACGCGTAGGTAACAAAGCACATGAAAACAGGAAGAGTTTTAGAAGTCAAGTAGCAGTTCAAAGAAGAAATATGATGGATAGGTGTGAAGACTAGAAAAGGGTATAGACAGGTATAAATGTCTATTTCTACAAGTGAAGAAAGTTTAAATTTTAATCAATAAGAGATATCAGAATATAAATTAGACTTTACCAAAATGGATGCCTTTCTCTATACAATGAAAGCTTACTTATAAATTAGATTTTAAAAATTTCATACTAATAAAGCCTTTTAATGTTTCGAATTGAATTATATACAAGCCATTTTTAATAGCTAAGGAAGTTAGATTTATAAATTGTTGTTGATTAGGAATAGAAGTGAATAATTTTCTACCGGTCAAGTCAAATATGTTAATTTTACTAATGTCCTCAATACCTTCATAATTTAATATGTCATTTACTGGATTGGGATATATCCTAACTTTATTACTTAAAACGTCCGTTGTGCTCAAAGTACCGTCTAGAATTAGTAATTTACTAATTATTATATCAAACCCAGTAGGGTTAAAAAAGTTAGCATATCCTGTAACAAATAATGTTCCATCGTCTGTCAACAACATGTCATCTTGTGAATTATTCCCTAATCCTACGCTCATTGAAAAAACTCCTGGTGGAGTGCTACTAATAGCATCATTAAAACTAGTATCTAAAGTACCATCGGCAAGTAAACGCATTAATAATCCGTCTTCTCCTACAGTTCCAATCCTTCCTCTAAATAAAACTAATAATTTACCATCAGGCTGTATGATTATATCTCGACCAGAATCTTGTGCGTTTGTGATATTATAAACTTCGACTCCTTCGGCACCAAACGATGAAATAGGGCTGCCTGTACTATCGAACAGTCCTACAGTTAAACCTAAACCACAAAGAGCGATTGTCGAGCCTTTAATATCAATTGCAGCACTCAAGTTTACGTTTGAGATTTTAAGAATACTATTCATACCAAAAGTGCTATCAGGTACTCCATTTAAGTCTATTTTTTGTAGATGTGTTACTCTACCTGTTCCAGCGCTGGGGATACCTCCCGAAAGTAAATGTAGAGATGTTCCCGATTGAAAGAGATCATTTCAAAAGGTTGAGAAACCGCGGTAATCTAAACTGAGCATGCCAGATGTACCAAAGGAGTTATCTACAACACCTGTCGTGTTTATTTTATAGACTGCAGTTTTGTATCGATAGGGAGAAATCGAAAAGCTGTAGTTCCGCACTGCGATAACTTTATCATTATTTAAAGTAAAAATTTTTCCATTTCCAGCAGAACCTATCGCGTCTGAAGGAGTTGGTATCGTTACTATTCCGTTGTTGCCGTAGGAAACATCCCTGCTACCATCACTATTCAAACGTATCACATTTAAATCACCATTAAAATTAGACGATATAATAATTTTGTCGTCATTTTGGATCGCATAATCATAGATAGCAGAAGTAAAAAAACCTGAATCATTTTGAACACCGTTTATTCCAAAATCTGAACATCTAGTACCATCTTGATTGACACAAATAAGCAAAAAGTCATTCATAATGTTTCCGTTGGATCCGGAACGACCGGCTACAATAAGGGAACCGTCTGTTCTTTTTAAAACACGCATTCCATTTTGCATCTCATTATTATAATCAATATTCTGACGTCCTGTGGGGTTTTGGAAATTTACTGTGTCATAAGTCTGCGCAGTTGCAACTGCGGTGAATAATAACATAAATAGTAATTTCACAACATTATAATTTAAAAACATGACGTATATTTTTTTGTTGTAACAAACTTAAGGAACGTAAATCATGGCAACAACAATTATTATTCCCAAATTAATTGCATCCTTTTGATGCGATCGGTTAGTTTTTCACTGCTTAATTTTTCGCGCAAGAGGTCAGTAAAGATAGGGAAAGAAAAAGGGGTAGGTTGTTTGCAGGCTTTTCAGACGATGGTTTGATTTTCTATACGTTCAAAAGCTTCTCGCAATCGGTATTTCTCAATTTCTTGTTCGTAGGTTTCTATGTAGGCCTGTCTAAAAAGCAGGTTATTTGGTTCATTATCTCTAAAGACCTCAAATAATAACTCACTGCTGCTTTGTAGGTATTTTTATCTGGATCGCTTTGTTGGCATAACAGATAATGCCATTTGTAAAAAGTATGGCTTGGCCGATTTTGAAATGAAAGCACATCCTTCAGATTTAACCGTATTAGGAGTTAACGAACTCACAAGAGATGCAGATTGGGTAGATTTTGAAGCTACTTTAAGTACCTCTGAAGATCAAATTGCCATAGCACTAGGGTATTTAAAGAAAGAATGGATGAAAGACGGGAGGCGTTATTTTCACTATAAAAGGGATAGGATGATGGCTAGAATGAAGGCATCATTAGCCTATAATTCGAAAAAATTTAGCGCGTATCAACACAAGCAATTACGAATTATAGAATTCCTTAGAATCTATGGAAGTTTTGCGCAATCGTATCCAAACACCATTCCGTTTTCTGAAAGTCATGGGTTTATTGCCGATGTAGATGATAGCGATGCTGGGGGTGTAGACTTTGCCTTTGGTGTAACTTCACACGAAGTGGAACATCACTGGTGGGTACATCGAGTGATTGGAGCCGATGTTTTGGGGGCATCGATGCTTTCAGAAAGTATATCGGAATATGAGCGTTTAAAAACCTTAAAACAAGAATATGGAAAAAGCCAGAGGCGCACTTTTTTTAAGTATGCCTTAGATCATCATCTAAGAGGACGTAAAAATGAAAGTAGTGGTCAAGATTCATTAATGTATGTTGATGGTCAATCTTATATACGGTATTCAAAAGGAGCATTGGTTTTTTATGCCTTGAGTGATTATATGGGGGAGGAAAACTTGAATAGTGCAGTACGTAAGTTAGTAGAAAAGAATAAGTTTCAAGGTCCTCCTTATACCACTTCAATGGAATTGGTTGACTATATAAGAGAAGTAACGCCAGATTCGCTACAGTACGTTATTAAAGACATGTTCGAGACCATTTCCCTTTATGAGAAAAGAGTGGTTGATTATAAAACCACAAAATTAGAGAATGGAACCTATCAAAAAGACATAGAATTCAATGTTAGCAAGTATAGAAGTGGCGCAAAAGGAAATAAAATTTATACTGATGACAGCATCGAATCTATAACGTATCAAAATGATTCAGGAGGACAGATGAGTTCACTCCCATTAGCCGATTATATTGATATCGGTGTTTTTGGAGAAGAAGAAATTGATGGTGAAAAGAAGGTTGTAGAATTGTATTTACAAAAGCACAAAATGACGGCGATACACAACACGGTTACTATTATTGTAAATCAAAAACCAACCGAAGTAGGAGTAGACCCCTATAGTAAGTTAATCGATACGGATTCTGATAATAATAGAATGAATAGTGATGAGGTTAAAAATATCTTTTTGTGAATACATAAAAAAATTAGACATAAAGGATGATAATACATTGATTATGTGGGAATCACACTTTTGTATTTAAATAAAAACCGAGTAATTACTAAATATGTGAGTCTGATAAATTGCTTTTAATGATGAATCATCCACTGGATAATCCCTAATTGAAAATATACTACACTGCGTGGCCCCTGCTTCGGACCTTTTATGCAGAA
>NZ_PJBS01000346.1 GCF_002836055.1 Psychroflexus sp. MES1-P1E | reverse complement strand
CTAGACCAAACCTTTGCAAATGTAGCACACGCAAAGAGAGCTGCAAAAAATGCAATTAATTTATACAATGAAGTAAGATTACATTTATCTTTAGACTATAAAACACCTAATATGGTATATTTAAAAACAGCCATAATCAATTTTAACCTGTAGCCGTATTTCAGGACAAGGCATATTTTACTAAGCTCCCTTTTTTTAAATAACGAGGCGCCAATAAATACCAATTTAAATTGATTAAAAGTATAAAAGGGAAGCAAATCCATAAGGCATATAACGCAGGATGTGATAGGATTCCATCTGATAAACTTTCAGCTAATTGTCTATTTTTGGTCATGACCCAAATGATTCCAATCCAAATGAGCACTTGAGCTGAAATTAAAAAATATCGAATGTGTGTTTTCTATATTTTCATCTTATTTATAATTTGGTGATTTTTATAGCAGCAATTTAGCCTAGCCATTCACACTTTTAAAGTTTAATGAACCAACCCCTTCAAAATCATCACCAACAATTTTTTTTTATAAATTAAGGAAAGAGTAGTAGCTACTATGTAAAAGTAGAAAAAGAAAATATACACTACTCGTTACGCACAACTCAATACTCACTAGTTCGATATTAAATTTTCAACTGTTTTAGTTTAAGTATTTTCCTTAGAGTGAATAATTATTTGCCTCTTTTTTTGATTTAATTATATTCAAATTAATTTTAGTTTGCGGTAAAGTATAATTGGTTTATGTCTTATTTTGGGGTTGATAAGTAAAGGCATGAAATATTTTTTCCTTTAATTTCATTATAATTTTTTTATTCCAATTTTAATAAATATATTTGCCACTTATTATAATCAATAAATTACATTAAAATGAACAAAGGAACAGTTAAATTTTTCAATGACACTAAAGGGTTTGGATTCATCACAGAAGAAGGTGTTGATAAAGATCATTTCGTTCACGCTTCTGGATTAATCGATGAGATTAGAGAAGGTGACGAAGTTGAATTTGATTTACAAGAAGGAAACAAAGGGTTAAATGCAGTAAACGTAAGAGTTCTCTAATATCTATCCATATTTTTCTAAAGAAGCCCTATCAAACTTGATGGGGCTTCTTATTTTGCTACAATTCATCTTTTGAACATAGTTTTCACCAGTAGCAAATATCTTCTCCACAAGTTTTCTATTTAATCTTAACACGCGAAAACCAAGATTAGCTAGTCGCTGATTAATTTTATTGGTAAGTCTTTCGAAAAAAATTGCGAATTATCACTTTGCGCTATTTTGCTTTGTGTGCTCTGCGTGAAATAAGTCTAAAATTTAAAACATCTTAACTTGAAGGTTAAGATCAAAACTAACCTGCAGTTACAACAAGAAAAACTTGTACCAAATTAGCCCTATAATGTTGCCATAAATCGTTTTATCGAAGCGAATTCGGTATATGGCTTCTTTTCATCAGCTTTTTATCAAAACTAATTACTGTAGCTAAGGCTATGCTAATTATTTTTAATTTCAATCAACCAAAAAACATGTTCTAAGTTACGTCGTAGTATAATTCAATTTATTCATATGGCATTATAAATATAATTTAATAGTAAAGATGTCAAATCAATACCTGATTTAAATAATATCTACAGATTGAGAAATTAGCTGCCCTATACTCATAAACGACTTCATATTAAAAATCATAAATCGGAGAATTTATTCTAAACTTACTTGCGTTAATTATCTTCTGTTGACTAAACCTTAAAAGAACCCAAGGAAAGGTCATTGTAAAATAGGTCAAGAAATTCGTTTGTTTTTCTCTAACTTAGGGATGTTGTAGGACTCAGTATATTTTTAAGAACTATAAATTGATTTATATGTTAAAAAATATTTTATTAGAACGCGAAATATATGCATCAGAAGAACATAAAATGATGCAAAAAATGATTCAGGATTTTATTAGCAATGAAATTATGGATCATGTAGAAGAATGGGAAGAAAAGGGTATGGTTAGCCGAGACATCTGGGAACGTGCTGGAGAATTGGGTTTGCTATGTATCGACGTGCCCGAATACTATGGAGGTAGTGGTTTAGATTTTAGCTTTAGCGCTTTATTTATTGAAGAATTGGCAAAAGAAGGCATAAGTGGACCTGGTTTTTCATTGCATTCAGACATTGTTGCACCTTATCTTTTAAAGTATGGTACCGAAGCTCAGAAGCAAAAATATCTACCTCTTATGGCTTCTGGGAAAATGATTACATCCATAGGTATGACCGAGCCAAACTGCGGTAGTGATCTTCAAGCTATTAAAACAAATGCGGTGGATAAAGGAGACCACTATTTGGTTAATGGACAGAAAACATTTATTACCAATGGTTATATGAGCGACATGTCTATAGTCGCTGTAAAAACCAAAATGGGGACAGTGGAAGAAGGAGTGTCTTTATTGATCATGGAAAGCAGCTTTAAAGGGTTTGAAAAAGGAATTCCTTTTAAGAAAATAGGAATGAAAGCCCAAGATACTTGTGAATTATTTTTTGATAATGTAAAAGTTTCCAAGGAAAATTTATTAGGAGAAGAAGGCTTAGGATTTAAAATTATGATGACAGAATTGGCTAGAGAGCGTTTAACTGTAGCGCTTAACGCTATTGGTGGGGCAGAGGGAGCCATAGAAAAAACATTGGCATATACTTCTACAAGAACCGCTTTTAAACAACCTATTGCTGGATTCCAAAACACACAATTTAAACTGGCAGAATGTACTACGCAATTACAAGTGCATCAAGCGTTTTTAGATCGGTGTACACTATTAGTATCAGATCATAAGCTTACTGCTGAAACTGCTTCCATGGCAAAGTATTCAGCAACAGAAATGCATGGCAAAGTCACAGATGAATGCCTGCAGTTATTTGGAGGTTACGGGTATATATGGGATTATCCAATTGCCCGCATGTATGCAGATAATAGGGTCGCCAGAATTTATGCTGGAACCAACGAGATTATGAAATTATTGATCGCTCGCGGTTTATTTAGAGAGCTGTTTCAGCAAATGAAGGCCACAAAAAAATAAAAAGTTAAGAACACTATTGAAGTCGTATTGAGAACTTTTTATGAAACAAGAAACATCTCGATACATCCCGACAGGAAAATCGGAATACTCGATGAGACAAAACAACTTAACATGAGCATTCACAACCAATCAATGCTAGTTTATTTTACTCATTTCTATCAGTGAAATTAGTATCGAAGACTCTTCATATAACAAGAAATATCTCGATACATCCCGACGGGAAAGTCGGAATATTCGATGAGACAAAACAACTTACTATGAGCTTTCATAACCCACCAATGCTAGTCTACTTTACTTATTTTCATGAGTGGCATTAGTATCAAGGATAAAATTTTTCGTTTTAAATCAGTGTTCGCCCTATTCAAACGTATGGCGTTGCTCTGCTGTTGAAGAGGCGTCTAGTAATTGATTAAACTGCCTTATGCGATTAAAATCGTGTGTAATCTCGGTAGATACAGCAACACCAACAATGCCGATTTCCAATAGGGCAGCAACATCTTTTGTGGTAATCCCGCCAACGCCTATGATGGGTATAGGAGTTTTTAAGACATCCGTTATCGCTTTATAACCCTTTAAGCCTAAAACTGGAGGTATGTTAGCTTTCGTAGTGGTTTCTCTAAAAGGACCTAAGCGGATATAGTCTATTTCTTTATCTAATAATGTTTCGCACTCTTGTAAGGTATTTGCTGTTCCCCCAATACTTTGCCAAGAGTATAAATGCGTTCTAGCTTCAGTAGGGCAAGAATCTGCGGGTCCTAAATACACACCATCTGCTTTAAGAGTTTTTGCAATTTTATAATCACCGTTAATAATTAATCGGGTTTGAAAATGTGTGGTGGTTTCTCTAGCGGCTTCTGCTATTTTTAAGAATTTTTTTTCTGAAATGCCTGCAGTATCCTTAGAATTGCTTTTTAAGTTTAGTTGTACTAATTCTGCACCATAAGAACAAGCTTTTTGGATGTTTTCTAGATGTTCTTCTGGAGAGTTCCCTTGGGATATATAATGTAGTTTAGGTATAACCATATCTTAGTTCTTGATTCAAAAATATTAAAATTAGACACAATGCAAAAATACGAATGTTTAACTGCCCAACGACAAAGATTTCTTTAAATGACATTGTAAAGAAAGCCATTGGGTATTCATTTATACCAATATATAAATTCGCCTGTTTCCGACCGACCACTATTTAAGAAACTAGCTTGTCCTAAGCCTAGTCGAAGGGATAGGAGGGTACTGGAATATGCGTGAAATAGAATGAGTATTCTGAAGTATACAATCACCATTTTTTTTAATAGACCTAGAAACTAAGCCTATTTTTTAAAAATCATAGTCGAAACCTTAGCACCATCTACTAACTTCAAATTTATAATATACGCCCCTGTATTAAGGTCACTAATATTAATTTCTTCTGATTTTAAATTGACTTGAAATGTTTTCACTTGCTGTCCAAGAAGGTTGTAAATCGAAATTTCTTGTATGGTTTGTACCGATTCTATCATCAACTTTTCCTCTGCTGGATTTGGATATATAGTGAAATTAACTTCACTAGTATCAAAATTGTTGATACTTAGAACCGCAGAACTTGCTATCCAATTGCTAGCTAAAGAGTTATCAGAATTAACATTTATAAGGTCTAAATAAAAACCATCGCCATCTGCAGTTTCTGGCCAAGGTGCTTCATCCAAATATTCCACTTGATCAATCAGATTCCCAAATGCATCTGATAACACTAAATTCTGACTTTTGTTCGATAAATCTCTTGTAAATGTATCCAAGGGAATTATTCCGTATTTATCCTGAAAACGTGTTGCATTTCCTGCCAAATAAAGAGATTCTCCAGCTCCAATAGTTTCATTTTGAGGAAATTGATAGGAAACACCTAGTTTGATCAAGTATATTCCTGTAAGATCTACTACTGTACTTCCACTATTTTGAATTTCTATAAATTCTAAGTCATCACTTTCTGGAAATATATCTGTTTCTTGAGGATTGTAATCAATTTTGGTAATTACCAAAGATGGCGTTTGTACTGAGTTACAACCTGAAAAGTCGCCAAGTTCGACACCCATCCAAGTAATTCTCTCCTGTATCCAACTTTTCATAGTGGTGATTTCTCCTGAAAAATCATCTATTGTATTCCAGCGTTCATCCTCACGAACTAGAGCTTCTGAAATCAAGGCGGCAGTGCTATCAATTAAATTGGATATGTAGTCATAATTTAAGGGCTCTTCAGCTCGCGTGAGTTTATTAAATCGTTTAGATAAATAACATTTAAATGTGGGGTCCGCAAAAAGATCATTCCAAAAATTTGCCCCTGTATTACTAAATTCAAATTGCCACACATCCGTAAAACTTCGGTCAAAACCCCATTGAAATAAATCATTGCCATACGTTAGGTTATAATCCCAAACTGGACCAGCTCTTAACTTACCACCTCGATCTTTATGGTAATAAGTACTGAGTGCATACGCATCTACATTTGAAGCAATTTCTGCCATCAACATATAATCTATAAATGAAGGCACATCAATAACCGAAGGATAGCCATTTATAATGTCAGAATTAGTAGCCGTTTGGTCTAGGTTTCGAAAGACAGATTCAATGTATGCAGATTGTTCTTCCGTAATATCATCTGAGTTTGGTTTTTCATGGATATATCCAGCGCCGTTATTGTTCCAAGCTTCAGGGTCATCAGCATCTGGTCTATCAGTTTGCATAATATATCCTCCTGTAACCTCTGGAAATGTATTTTCATCATCAGCTAGCTTTGCGATGTTCACACGGTCTCCATCGCGTTTTATCTTTTCTGAAAGCGCGTATAGACCTATATAATCGCCATTGAGTACCACCTCACAATATTTTAAATTCACAGCATATTGTCCCATTTTCCTTGCCATTTCATAACTGATATAATCACGCATCATACTTTCATCAAAAGCAAATGAATTCAAAATCCAGTCATTTTCTTTTGGCATTCCCAGCAATTTTACGTTGTCATTTTCTGTACCGTCATCTGATAAGGTAGAAAATCCGTAGGGCTTTTTAGGTAAAAGTTGAGATGAAGACCCTCGAATTTCGATGCTTATTGTACCTGAATAATCTAAAAATTCTTCATTGTCAACATCACATACAAAATTTCTGGCTCCATCAGGTCTTTGAATTATTTTCATCGAACCAAAAATTCGAGGATCATCAGGAATTTCATCACCGTTATCGGTTTCTATAATAACAATAGGTAAATTGCTATCTGTAAATGCTTCCGTGTTTACATCTTCTCCACAAACCGTTGACTCGTATAAAAAGTCATCGATATAAGCCGTTACAAAATCAAAGTTGTTTTCTGAATTGACTTGAAGTAGAACTCTATTAAAGTCTGTTCGGGTACTGGGATCAGGTGAGTCTTCATCGAAGTTGATATAATTGTCAGTAGCAAAGTTAAAAGAAACGTCTTGCCATTGATCCAGTACGATAGGTTTTATAATTTCAGATTGTGTAGTCCAAGGTTGGTCAATAGTACCATCTTGTAATTTTAATGAAATTTGATTTGGTTGTATTCCAGTAATGCTATGAGAAGGAACATAAATTTTTAAAGAAAAAGAACTAATAACAGAAAGATCAAAATTTTCATTGGTCTGAAAATGAACATTTGCATATTGACCGCCACTGTCTTCGTATTTCAATACAGTATTAGAGGTGTTTATTTCTTCAGGAAATGGGTTTGAAAACAGCACATCAATTGTACAGGCGTCTTCTGTCCATCTATTTATGTTTCCGTCACCTTCAAAATCGTCATTTAGATTTGAAACTTGTGAAAAAAGAGTTAAGGAAAAACATATACTAGTTGCGGCAAGAAGCAAGGATTTCATAAATTGTTTTTATATACAAAACTAACCTATATAAGTTTTTTTAAATGCAAATGGTACTATACAAAAACTATACAGTATTTTATTTTTCAGCTATTTAATCAACATCAGTAGTCAACTACTTAACGCCATTTTTCCGTAGAAATTCTTTAGTAATTAATTATATATGTCGTTGAATTAATTTACTTTTCAAATATCAGATTTTCCAAGTATCTCAAAGCTGAAGCAATTAAATTACTTCGGTTCCTCGCCTTATTTTCAAAACTATCTAGAGTTTCTTTATCCAGTTTTCTTCCCTTTACAAAAACGTATGTAGGGTTTTTTAATGCAGACAAGTCTAATAAAGGATTATCATCAATTAACAGTAGGTTAGCAATTTTACCAACTTCAATGGTTCCCATAGTGTTCATAATGGAATGCATTGATGAATTTTATTTATTATATAGGTTGATGCTATGACGAATTAAGGCTCTTTTTGTTACAGAAAGAGAGTATTTTCTTTAATTTGATTAATTGTTGGATATGGATATTTATGTTCTAAATAATCTCTATGACGATGTTTTACTTGTAACAAAAAGGACCTTTGTCCCTAGCATATTATACCATTTGATTTCGTTTAAGGGCCTCTTTAGATTATTCACCAGTACCCTATTTTATCATTTTTTGCAGCAACTAATAAACCGGGTTCTATGAGTGCTGTTATCATAAAATGAGCAACTATGCACGGTGCTAAACTTCGCTCTGAAACTAAATACACAATGGCTAAAGCAAAGCCTAATAAGGATGTGGAAATAAAAGCATTTACCCCAGCTTTTCTGTTTTTTATTCCCCACAGAAGATGGATGATTCCAAAAGCTAAACCTGATAACGCGACCTGCACTATAACAGAGACATCATGTGAGTCGAGATAATCCATAATCCATTTTCTATAAATGACCTCTTCCATTATCCCTGCAAAGACAGCTGCAAGAATTGCGACTACTTTTAGTCTATCCATTTTGAACATATGGTACTTTACTTCTGATATTTTTGCTGCACTAAAGCAATATAAAATCACTATTAATAATGCTAATGCCCAACTTAAGGCAGTCCCACTATTACTATTTGCAAATCCTAAATATGTTATAAATTCCATTGGATCAGAAAAAAAACTAAAGACAACAAATGAACCCCATAAAAAAATCATGGAAATTAAAATAATATAAATTGACTTTTTATTCATAACGTTTTATTTAAAATTGAAAACTATAGTGATATAACTATTCTTAATGGCCCTTATTTATGAGCAACTTCTTATGCCATTTGGGACTGTTTTTGCTAGTGTGTTTATGTATTATTTCGTTACGTGTTTCAACAATTAATTTAGCAGGGACATATCTAATACCAATTTAGTTTTTAAATGTTGCATTTAAAATTTTAATTATACTGCGACGTAGCTCAGCACAGGTTTTTTACTTAATAGAGAAAAAAAATAAGCATAGCACTAGTTACAGTTCTATTTTATGACGATTAGTAAGTGAAACAGAAACTGGTTTCATGCGACATCTGAATGCAAAATTGGTATAATAAGGGTGTAATGAACATATGGTCATCATGCCTCTAATACGATGTTGTTTATATATGACCGCAGAAATTACCGTTAGTGCTGTTTTTAGGGATATAATTTTCATATTCAGACAACTAGTTTTTAATCTGTTATTTTTCGGACCACCCATTCTAAGGGTCCAGATTTGTTATATTTTCTCCAAATAATAGCAAATAGGATACACAGTAAACTAAATTGGAAGGCATATATCACCGAAAATTCAATTGAATAATTTCCTATTTTTGAAGGGTTTATCAATTCAATAATTCCCATTCCAATAATTACGTGTGCGACGTAAAAGGTCAATGCTAATTGCCCTGTTTTATTTAAAGCATCAATGATGAAACTGTTTTCAAATTTCTTGGCAATGAGTATGCAAGCTGAAATGAGTGCAAAAGCTATGGCAATACCATTGAACATATAAATGGGTAGTGGTGGCATTGGGTCTGTTCCAAGAATTTCAGTAAGTTCCAAAGCAGCTTCTTGGTTTCCTTCTGATAAAATTGAGATGGACAGATAGGATACCACTTGAATAGAAATAAAGATGAGGGTACTCATCCAAAATGTTTTTTTCACGAATTTGTCGTTGTGTAAATCCTGCTTTCCAAACCAATAGCCAAAGATCATAAAGGCAGTCCAAGGCAGTACTGGATGAAAACCATTTAAAAATAGATTTCTCATAAAGCCTTTAAACGTCCAAAAATCTTGATAATCTAAAGTGGCAAAAATCCAACCTGTCTCATAATTCAAAATTGTTATTAGAATAGGATACACGAGAATGATGCAAATACCTGAAATTAGGATTGTTCTTTCTTTACAAGTTAATAGCACCAGTGTGATAGCCATATAAATCCCATAAAAATGCAGAATATCGGCTGGCCAGATGGTGATATATGAAATACCAATAAAGAATAGAAATACGGCTCTTTTTGCTATTCTTTTTTGAGCAACTTTTAGTTTAGCTTGATCCTTATTTTTAATCGCAGAATTTGTCATTAAAGCAAGACCAACACCCGCTAAAACAACAAATGTGGCTGCGGCTTTACCCTCAAAAATACCAGCGAACGCCCTGACCCAAGGCCGTCCATTTTCACCGAAGACAACTTTGAAATTGACGATAATCATTCCGATAACTGCCAATGCCCTTGCCACATCTATTCCTATTATTCTTTGTTTCATGATGTATTTATTAAGTCTCTATACTGTTTGCGTATTGTTTTAAACTATCAGTTATCAGAAGGTCATTATTTGATATTCTTCAAACAAGGATATTAATCGGGTGAAACTCATTTTATAGCTTTTTTAATTCGAGCTGTGTAGTCGTGACTTAGGCGCTCCAAGATAAAATGCAATTAAAAATTAACTCCTATTTCCAATGCAAACCCAAAGTTTCTATTGATCACTTTAGACGTCTGCCATTGTTGAAAGAGACTAGCTCCAATCACGATTCCATACTCTTTCCAAGGAATTATTTTCACGCCTTGGTTAGCCCGGAGACCTATTAAAAAATTAGTTGATTTTCTGTCTTCTAGATCTCTTAGCATTTCCAATCCAACAGGGACACTTAGACCAAGATCGAAATAAACACCAGGAGTTATTTTAACATAACCATTGAATCCAAACCCTAAGGTATATGAATCAGCAAAGCTATACCCACGCTCTCGTACTATATCTGATTTTGCCCTAGATTGCCCATAGCCTATAACAAAAGGAATAATAAGGTCTTTTTCATGATCTGAAAATCCAGTATATGAGACATTCCAACCCTCATTATATTTATCTGTCATTCTTTTATAGGTTAGCATATTGAA
The DNA here is from genome assembly GCF_002836055.1 of Psychroflexus sp. MES1-P1E. Classification (GTDB taxonomy): domain Bacteria; phylum Bacteroidota; class Bacteroidia; order Flavobacteriales; family Flavobacteriaceae; genus Psychroflexus. Next base: position 2,063 of record NZ_PJBS01000346.1, on the reverse strand, counting down.
CCACTTTCCTAAAGGAACATAGGTTTCAAAAGATGATGTGTCCTTAGGGGAGCTCGCCTTATCTAGCATTCCATCTTTTGTCAAACTAGCAGTTGTATTTTTTTTTTGTGCATTGATGTAGCTCCATATGCAATATTCCAATGCTGATCGGATTCTTTTCTCGTGGGTTTCGAAGATTTCCGTTAAACTCGACACTGGAAAACCCTGTTCTTCATAATGAGCGATTTTATAAAGTTCTTCTCCGTTTTCTGCATAGAAATAGAGTTCAACATACACTCGAGCTGTTCTCTTTTCTATACTTGTTTGTGCTTCTTCAATTTTAAAATGATCAATCTTTAAAGTAATCGGAACTCTGTCACCTGTTTTAGGAAGAACGACATCCATAAAGTTCTGGATTGTTGTTGCAGTACCATTCTCAAAACTCAATTTCACTTTCTTATTAGAACTGTCTTCTACAACTCCAAGGTCTTGCTCTAGACGATTATCGATAACCTTTTCTATATAAAAATTCTGATTCGCAATCTCGAAGGGGATTATTTTTAAATCTATAGTTGTCTGTGAAAAACAAACGGCACAACTGAAAAATACTACTAAAATGTTTATTATTTTTTTCATTAGTATTTTATTAAATAGAACTGTTATAATGTACTTCGACATCACTAATTTCACTGATATCATACTTCAGTATTAAGGAATCCTTTGATATTGAGATGATGTAAGCTTTTACTTTATCCCCTTTTTCATCAACCATTAGTACATAAGCACCGCTTGTATTTAGGATAAAAGTTCCTTCTTCTTCTTCGCCTTCTGATGTTGACGTATAAGTCATGTCTTCATTAAAAAGAATATAATCCCCTTTTTCTCTTTTGTTGGGTGGGAACTCCATGCTTTCGATTTTATAGGTATCTAGAAACCAGGTATTGTATAGCATATTTGTTTCGTTTTGTTGAACATGTGTTTTGCCCGTTATGGACGGTATTAAAAAGTTAGTAATGATAATGACCCAGATGTAAATTTTCATTGTAATTATGTTGTTTATGATTTATGGGGCAAATATATTTAGGTACTGCCATAGAAATGATTCGCCCTATAATACCAAACAAAAAAAAGTGTCTCCGTTTATCGGGAAGATACTTTAAATTAGTTTAAAACATTTATAATCAGTAAGTTAAATCAATGTTTAGACTTATGAATTTTTTTAAATTCGGTAGGAGTCATTTGTGTATGTTTTTTAAAAGCCGTGTAAAAAGCAGCTTTGCTATTAAAACCTACATCTAAGGAAATCGCAAATATTGTATCTGGTTTAGGCTCTATGAGTTTCTTTTTAGCCTCTGCAATTCTGAAGCTGCTAATAAAATCTGGAAAACTCATTTTAGCGCTCTGGTTGATGGCCTGTGATATATGATGAATAGAGTGATTTAATTTTTCAGCGATGGTATTCAATTTTAAGTCGAAGTCCAGATAAAGCAATTCCTTATTAACGACCTCTTTAATTTGCTCAAAAAGCTCCGAAGAATCTGTTAGTGAAGATTTTGCATATTTCTCAATAGTAGACGTGGGTAGATCTTCAAAATTTCCAGAATAAGCAAATATTGGAAAATGCATAATAGAAAAGGCGAATATGAAGAAGAATATAGAATAGATGAATGTTTCAAATTTTAGGTAAAAGTTGAAATTACCGATATCTAAACTGCCTAGAATGGTGGTTACAAAAACTATAATTTGCATGAGTATCACTGCGACAACAATAGTCTTAATCCACTTGTAAAGGTTTTTTTGACTTTCATTTAATTCAATTTGTAATGGAGCCTTTTTTAAATTCTTATAAGCAAAAAAAATAAGTGCAATATTGATAGAACTTACCAAAATATATTCAACTAAAACCAATATACCGTAGTTTGAAGTTTCCAATGCTGCTACAAAACCTTGTAAATCTTGATTATGATCAAATGGAAGAAACACTAAAATTCTAAGTAAAGTATAGGCCCCCACTATAGGAATCCATTTTTTTACATGTAGTTCGGATTTGGTATAAATAGAAATAAAATAGTAAAATAATAAGC
>NZ_PJBS01000345.1 GCF_002836055.1 Psychroflexus sp. MES1-P1E | reverse complement strand
CGTGAACTGTCCCGAAGCTTCGGGGTTAACTTTTTGTTTTTTAACTTTTCATTTTTAAAAGTCTAATTAAATATTTGGCGGTTTTTGTAAATAAGCACAAACCTTTCGATTTTATACTTTTTAGCTATGTCTTATACCACAGTACTTTGTTGTATACCGTTGCTATTTTATTAGTCTATTCCAATTTGTGTGTATCTATTATCAATCAACTCTTTGTAAGAGGTTTTTATTTCAGTAGAAAGGAATGAAATCATTTCAGATGCCAGTATAAGGCCAACGCCAAGTTAGAAGCTAGTGATATCGTAGAACTTTAAAGCTCACTTATCCCAAAATCAAAAGAAAATGTTTAGCTTTTTTTTATCATTGTGCTACTAGCCTGCGCGGTTGGCATCACCACCAAATCGGCGATGTTGACGTGATAAGGACGAGTCACGGTAAAGCAAATGATATCTGCAATATCCTCGGGTTGCAAGGCTTTAAATCGCTTATAAACCTGGTCGGCACGCTCATCGTCTCCTTTGAATCTGACTTTGCTAAACTCGGTTTCTACCAAGCCTGGATTGATGGCACCTACTCGAATACCATGTTCGCATAAGTCCATGCGCATCCCTTGGTTGATGGCGTCCACAGCATGTTTGCTTGCGCAATACACATTGCCTTTGGGATAGACTTCCTTACCGGCGGTTGAGCCAATATTGATAATGTGACCGTTTTTGTTTTTGATCATAGTTTGGATGATAGGCTGAGACACATAAAGCAAACCTTTGACGTTGATATCTAGCATGGCATCCCAGTCTGCAGTATCTCCATCTTGGATAAAGTCTAAACCATGTGCATTACCTGCATTATTGATAAGGATGCTGATATCTTGAAAGTCTTGAGGTAAGCTTTCTATCGCTTGCTGAACGGCAGTCTGGTCCCTGACATCAAAAGAAAGGGTCATCACCTCGGTATGCGCGGATAATTCTTCCTGTAGGGCTTTGAGGCGATCTTGGCGTCTGCCACAAAGAATGAGTTTAATTTTTTCTTTAGAAAATCTGTGGGCAGTGGCTAGGCCAATACCGCTTGTGGCTCCTGTTATAAAGGCTATGGGTGTCATATATTTTTTGGGTTAAAGATAAGAATTCTTTGTAAAGATTTTGGGTGAACCTCGAACAACAGAATGTAATTGCTTTTACATTTGTTATATAAATGGATCTGTATGCTTGTGGCTTTACTTTGGATTATTTTGGGCTTTGCCCTCCTCATTTTTGGGGCAGATGCTTTGGTGAAAGGGGCTTCGGCTTTAGCTAAACGCCTTAAAATGTCCGATCTGGCTATTGGTTTGACCATTGTGGCTTTTGGAACATCAGCCCCTGAGTTGGTGGTGAGTTCGGCGGCTTCTTTGAATCAACAATCCGACTTGATTTTGGGCAATGTGATAGGGAGTAACAACTTCAACTTGTTTATTACTTTGGGTTTGGTAGCTCTCCTTAAGCCTATTACCGTTCAAAAAAGAATGGTCTGGATCGAGATCCCTATTTCTCTAGGGGTAGTTGCTATTCTTTTTGCTCTCTCCAATGCACTATTGGGAGCTGAGGTAGCCTCGGTCTCCAGAGTAGATGCTCTACTGTTGTTGGTCTTATTTGCTGGCTTTATGTTTTATATTTATAAAGGCTTAGCAAAAGAGTCTTCTGAAGATACTCCACCTGAAAATATCTATTCCACTACCAAAATGATAAGCTTTATGATACTCGGCCTCGGCGGTCTGGTTTTGGGCGGGCATTTGGTAGTCACAAGCGCTACCGACATAGCAATGAGTTTTGGAGTGAGTGATAAAGTAATAGGGCTCACTATTGTGGCTGTGGGGACTTCTTTGCCAGAGCTTGTCACTTCAGTTGTTGCAGCCCTTAAAAACAATGCCGATATCGCCATTGGCAATGTCATAGGTTCTAATATTTTTAATGTGCTGCTTATAGTTCCTATTTCCGCCTTGATTCATCCTATAGCCTATAATTCCTCTTTCAACTTAGATATAATGATGTTGCTTGGCGGTAGCATTTTCTTGTTTATAGCGATGTTTACAGGAAAAGCTAAACGTCTGGATAGGTGGGAAGCTTTGGTGCTTATCTTTAGTTTTGTAGGGTATACTCTGTATGTGCTTTTTTTATAAGGTGTATCACTTAAAGTCTAGATTTATTCTATGAAAGGTATTCTACTTCAATTTATTATCTTGGTCAGAAAAACGGCCTATGAAGTTTATTTGGATATCTATTCTGTCTATAACCATATGGAGTTGCCAAGATTCTCCAAAACAAAAGGGTGGAAGCAAATCTCCTTTTGAGAATAAAAATTTTATTGAATTTAGTATCACTGAGGCTGAAAAGCTAGTGGAACTCCCTTTGGAGTGCATCACTCAAGAGTTTCCAAATAAGTTAGGTCAAGTTTTGGGTTCTGAAGATGATTTAGCAAGGCCTAAAGAATTACGCCCTGCCTTTTATGGCTGTTTCGATTGGCATTCTGCGGTGCATAGTCAGTGGTCGCTTGTAAAATTGCTAAAACAGTTCCCAGAGCTTAATCAAGGAGACTCCATCCGATTTGCCCTTTCTGAACGCCTCACTCAGGAAAACATAGAAAAAGAAATAGAATTCTTTGAAACTGAACATAATAAAAATTTTGAAAGAACTTACGGTTGGGCGTGGTTGTTTACTCTTGCTAAGGAACTGAAGACCTGGGAAGATCCTCAAGCTAAGGTCTGGTTAAACACTATAATGCCATTGGTAGACGTGTTGGAAACTAAAATGATTGAGTTTTTGCCTAAGCTTGTTTATCCTATACGAGTAGGGGAGCATCCCAATACTGCTTTTGCCTTGTCACTCACTTTAGATTATGCAGAGGCTTTTGAAAAGGCTGAGCTTAGATCACTCATTATAAAGCGTTCTAAAGATTTTTACCTAAAGGATAGAGGCTGTCCCTTAACTTGGGAACCTAGTGGTTATGATTTTTTGTCGCCTTGTCTTGAGGAAGTTTCTTTGATGAGCAAGATTCTACCAGAACAGGAATTTGAGTCTTGGGCCAGAGCTTTTATGCCAAGTTTGTTTTCAAAATACTTTAGTCTTGAGGTCGCTGAGGTGAGCGATAGGAGTGATGGAAAGTTGGTGCATCTGGAGGGTTTAAACTTTAGTCGGGCTTGGAATTTATACGAATTGGCCAATCGGTATGAAGCGTTGTATCATCTTAAAACTACAGGTGATCAACATTTTGTAAAGGCCTATCCTCATCTTTTTGGAGATACTTACGAGGGGTCACATTGGTTAGGGACTTTTGCTTTATATGCTCTAGACAAACGCCCAGAATGATTAAACGTCTTTCAAAATACTTTGGTCCTGGCACTTTTGTGGCTGCTGCCTTTATAGGTCCCGGGACTATTACCATCTGTTCTATTGCAGGGGTGACGTTTGGGATGGACCTGATTTGGGCATTAGCATTATCTATACTTGCCACAATCGTTTTACAAAATATGTCTGCTCGGGTAGGATTGGTAACTCAAAAAGATCTGGGAACCGCTATGCGACATGTGGTAAAGCACCCTTTACTAAAAGGAATTCTAATGCTTTTGGTGGTTCTTGCTATTGTTTTTGGAAACGCTGCTTATGAAGCGGGAAACATAAGTGGAGCTGTGATGGGCTTCTCAGTTATTTATGCAGATACCCAAATCCATTTTGGTAATTTTCAAGTGGATTATTTGCCAGTTGTCATTGGAATTATTTGCTTTTTTATTCTGAATTTGAATTCTTATAAAAAAATTGAAAGTATTTTAATAGTCCTGGTCGTGTTGATGAGTCTATCTTTTTTGGCAACTGCGGTCATAACCCAACCAGATTATACAGCTTTACTAAAAGGATTGGTTTTATTTAAAATGCCTTCAGAATCCTTAACCACTCTTTTGGCGATAGTCGGAACTACCATTGTTCCGTATAATTTGTTTTTACACTCGTCTATTGTTCAGGAAAAATGGAAGGGTCTAAAAGGATTAAAGTCAGTCCGATGGGATACGGCCATAGCGATAGGTCTTGGAGGTTTAGTTTCCATAGCGGTGGTCGTTGCCGCTTCTAGGTTACCTAAGAAGGAGTTGCTTTCTATTTTGGATATGGCAGAAACACTCGAGCCCTTGTATGGGATTTATGCTAAGTACCTATTGGGCTTTGGTATGTTTGCGGCAGGAATCACTTCAACATTAACGGCCGCTTTGGCAGCAGCCTATGTTTTAAGAGGATGTTTGGGTTGGAATGTGAGCACCTCCCATCCTAAATTTAAATGGACGTGGAGAGGTATCCTTTTTCTCGGCGTTTTCTTTTCGTCTTTGGGGATCAATCCAATTCAACTCATCCAAATAGCTCAAGTGAGTAATGCGATTTTACTGCCCTTTATCGCCGTTTTACTTTTGGTGATAGTCTCCAACCAAAAGTTGATGGGAGAACATAAAAACACTTGGATTCAAAACTTAGTAGGCCTTCTGATTATCTTGTTTTGCCTGTTTTTGAGTTTAAAGAGTTTTTTTATGATGTTTAATGGATAGAGGTTTTATAAACTTTAGATTTTATCAGTAGCAAAGTTTTTATCTAAAGTAAATTAGATATCCCCACTATAGACTTAATGATTTTAAATCTGGCTTCAAATCAGCAAACTCGTTGGGAATTAATGGATTATTTAGGGATATTATTTTTCTGTGTTTTAAGTTCAAATCCTCAATTAAAAGCTTGTAATAAGAATCAAAAATACCACTTAAGACTCTGTTGTTTTCTATATTTTCTAAACCTTTCTCAATACGCACTGCTAATCTGGGTTGTTTGGGATTGACATAAAACACCAAGGGGAACGGATAAAAAAACATCAGGCTATTTTCTATGCTTAAGTCAGCGTGTTGGGAAGCTCTGTTTTTAAAAATGCTTTCCACTTCATTTGCACCAAAGGTAGTATAGTCAAATTCTCCAGATACTAGCCTATTAAAAACGTCATCAAAACTCCCTTTTTCACTTACTTTAAATTCATTAGTTCTAAAAATATCGGCATCGCTCCATGTTTCAGGAATACCTAGCGTTAATTGTTTTATGTCTTTTGAATTGGCCTCTTTAAACTTAAAGGTATCCTTGTCATTAATTATAAGAATGCGATACCCCAATAAATTTCTAGTAAGAGGTTTAGAAATCATAAGGATATCTTCAGGCTTAAACTTTTGGTTACCGGCAATAGTGACTAGGAGATCATGATTTTTTTCGCTAAAAGCAAGCGATTCCTCTTTTCCGGGATAGTCAGCTCGACTTTCTAAAATCTCCCAAGGCCCAAATTCTAAAGTTGTAGCCTTAAGGACAGCTTCTAGAACTTCCCTTTCATAATCTTGTCTAATCTCTGATCGGTTGCCATTCCAGAAATCAACAGTTAAGATATCTAATTTAGAGTAAGTGTGTTTTATCAGAACTAGAGAGTTTTAGAGTGAATAGTTAGTGAAATACGTACAAGAAAGATTGATTTTAGCGTGTTTTAATTTTTCACAAAGTAAGCCTAATATTTTACCTTAAAAAATGACGGAATTTTTTAAACTAAATTTTTCTTTCAATTTATTTTATTTTTATTCCAACTATAATTCAACATCAAAATGGAAAAAAGGTATCACTCTAGAATTTATAAATTGACAATTAGATTTAAGTTAAAAATTTATTGCTTTATATTTAAACAATTTAATCTTATGAATCCACACCTCAAACCTCTAAGTCTATTAACAACTTTACTGATCTTAATAACTTACCATACTTATGCTCAGGGCGATAGGGAAGCTTATGGGCTTAATTTTGCATCAAGATCTGAAGTTATAGGACAAAATGGGATGGTAGCGACAAGTCATCCTTTAGCCACTCAAATTGGATTGGATATTTTAAAGCAAGGTGGCAACGCTATAGATGCGGCGATAGCTGCAAATGCAGCTACGGGCCTAATGGAACCAACAGGAAATGGCATTGGAGGTGATTTATTCGCCATTGTCTGGCATGAGAAAACTCAAAAGCTTTATGCAATAAACGCCAGTGGGCGTTCACCTTTAGGCTTGTCTTATGATGATCTACTAAAAGAATTAGATGAAATCGGCAAGGAAAGTATTCCTCCTTATCATCTGCTTTCTATCTCCGTGCCAGGCGCCGTAGATGGCTGGTTTGAGTTGCATAAAAAATTTGGCTCTTTACCGATGGAAGAGATTCTCAAATCTCCAATTCACTATGCTGAAAATGGATTTCCTGTAACAGAAGCTATTTCTGCTGGATGGAGGCGTAGTGTCCCCTTTTTAAAAACTCAGCCAGGAGCTTTTGAAAGTACATTCACTATTGATGGTCGTGGCCCTCAAAAAGGTGAAATCTTTAAGAATCCTGATCTTGGAAACACGCTAAGAGTGTTGGCGAAGAAGGGAAGAGATGCCTTTTATAATGGCGAGATCGCTAAAAAGATAGACAAATGGATGGTAAAAAATAAGGGTTATCTACGCTATACAGATTTTGATAAGCACCGTTCTGAATGGGTGGAACCCGTTACTACTAATTACAGAGGCTATGACGTTTATCAAGTTGGGGGGAACGTCCAAGGAACAGCCGTTTTACAAATGTTGAATATTTTGGAAGGCTATGATTTGAAGTCCATGGGGTATGGTACAGCAGAAACCCTACATGCTTTTATAGAAACCAAAAAGCTGGTTTACGAAGACAGAGCCAAGCATTTCGCAGATCCTGATTTCCAAGAGGTGCCTTATGATGTTTTGCTCTCGAAAGAGTATGCCGCTAAACGTAGAAAGCTTATTGGTGAAACCGCAATGAAAGATGTTAGTACTGGTGTTGAGGTTATTGAAAATGGAGATACAGTGTATTTAACGACTGCAGATAGTGAAGGCAATATGGTGTCTTTGATACAAAGTAATTTCAGAGGGATGGGTACTGGTTTTGTAGTGCCTGGACTTGGATTTAGCTTTCAAAACCGGGGTGAATTGTTTTCTACCGATGCCAAGCACCCTAATGTATATGCCCCTGGAAAGCGTCCTTTTCACACGATTATACCAGGGTTTGTGATGAAGGACGGCAAGCCACTTTTCAGTTATGGAAACATGGGAGGGGCTTACCAACCTATAGGACATGTGAGTATTTTAACCAATATCATTGATTTTGGAATGAATGTACAAGAGGCTGGTGATGCTGCACGATGGGATCATTCAGGATCATCGGAACCTACAGGGAAACTCACGGACAAATTGAGCACCACTGGTCAAGTGAACTTAGAGTCTGGAATTCCATACGAAGTTGTGCGTCAACTTAGAGCAAAAGGACATAAAGTCGAAGTGGGGAACAGTTTCTTTGGAAGGTACCAAGGCATTATGCACGATTTTAAAAATGGAGTGTATTTAGGGGCTTCAGAATCTAGAGTGGATGGTCAAGCTGCTGGTTACTAGACTTATAAAAACTGTGCTTATAAGTTTTAAAACTAATTTAATCGGGATTAATCTTCCAGTTATAGTCTTTAATCAAACCTTGAATGGTGTCTTGATGGGGTGTGATATAATAATCAGGCTTAGATGTGATTAGCATACAACTCTTTAGACCAGATAAAAAGGCAGGGAGACTAATGCAAACAAATTTTACGATAAAGAAAAATCAGGATGAAGATTTAATATAGTTTACCAGTTTCGCGATCTTTAACACCTTCAGATCTATTTCATTCTGACTTTGAGATTACTTTCACCCTTTAAAGAAAACCTATATAAGAGAAGTATTTTAAATATTTAGCCAATATGAAAGCTTTAAGTTTATAGACCTAAACTTGGGTTCACTAGTGTTCACTCTGTAACTGTCATTATAAACAATAAAAAGGTCAGACAAGGGCGCAAAGCGCCACTGTAGTCTAGAGTTGATCCCTAGATTATCTCGTTGATTACTATATTGAAATACAGTTGACCAAAATATAGATTTGCTAAAAGTAATGCCCACTCTTGGGCTTATCAACCAAAGATCTGCACTAGGGAAGGGGTCTGGTAATATTATTTTATCGTAGTTGATATTAACACTCAGCCTTACTTTTGGTTGTAATCTTAATAAAGCTTGTCCACCAAAGGAATATTGCCGACCATTGAAGAATTCACCAATACCAACGGTACTACTAAATGAAAATATTTCAGCCCTATTGCTGGCATAATTAAACTCGGCTGAATTGAAAGTATAACCTTGGTTTGCGGGAAGTTCCATAGCGCCTTCCGTTCCAGTAGGATCAAAAGGCTGAGTAAGAAATATAAAATTATTAGAATAATTCACACCAAATTCTGTGAAATCTTTCATAGTAACTCTATAATTGAGGCCAAATTCATGATCAGTTTTTTTATAATCAAGACTAGGTCTCCAAATTAGAGTAGGCGCAAATTCTAATCTATGATTGTTAACAGCTCCCTTATCAGGCCAAAATAAGCGTCTAATAGAGGTTGTAGATTGAATGATATCATTCCTTCTTATAAACCCTAAATCGGACCGGAAACCCTCACCGACATGAGTTAGATTAGAAGACACGTTCCAATACTTTGTATTTTTTTCTAATGAAGCACCAGCTGAATAGTTGTTATTGGTATCTTTAGGCTGAAAAGATTTATGCGCATAAAATCTTCCATTCCATACATTATCTTCACTGGCCAAATTATAGTCTATCCCAACGACCCTATTGTAGGTGTCTTTATCATCAATAAAATCTTCTGATCCTGTAGTTTGTCTATTTATAAAAAAGAATCCAATATTTGACCTGCTGAATACCTTCTGCTGTAAGGCCAACATAGTATTGTTATTGGAGGCGATTTCTTGTTCTATGTCCTTGTTAGTTTGAATATTTAAAAATCCTAGACGAAGATTTTTGTTGAGTTTCCCGCTAAGTCGAACGCCTCCTAAAATATCATTTTGAACAGAATTACCAAGACTATCTGTTGCGATACCTATTCTACGAGAGAAAAAAGGATTAGCGTCAACACTATTGCCAAATGCTCCAAACAAATCATTATTATCAATAAAGAATTGCCTGCGTTCTGGGAGATTGATTTCAAAACGAGTAAGGTTGGTAAAGATAGCATCAACCTCAACATTTGAGAAATCAGGATTCAAAGTAATGTCAAGATTCATCCCGTTGCCAATGGCTATTTTGGCATCTGCCCCAACTTTAACAGAGGCATTGGAGGTGTCTGTAGTATAATCTTTTTCCGCAATACCGTTGATGTATGGAATAATAGCTAAGGGTGTTCTTGATCTACCCAAGGGCTTTTCAAAAAACATATCACCCATAAAAGCCAAATTGATAACACTTTGATTTTGAGGAACTACAAACCAATTACTGCGTTCATTCGACTGCATATCAAACCTATAGCTTTGGAAACGCCACTTGGATTCTCCTTCAGCAAACTTAAAGGAAGTCAGCGGAATAGCCATTTCAGCAGTGTAATAACCATCATATATCTTGCTTTCCCCTTTCCATTTTATATCCCAAGATGTTGTAAATCCATTTAGGCTTTGTCCACCACCTGAAATAAAAACTTCTCTACGAACCCCCAAGGGGTTTATGCCAAATAGGAATGCATTGTTACCATCATTAAAAGTATCAAACATAATATTAATATTGTCGCTGCCACTTGCTCGGAAATCACGTTCCAAAGACGGAATCACATAATCACTCCCCGAAGTATAAGCTTTTATACCTATATAAAGTATTTCATCATCTACGAGTATCCTAATATCTGTCTGGTATTTTGCGAGTTTATCATCTGATGGAAAATACTGTTGAAAATCTCCCACACTCTCAGCAGAATCCCAAGCTGATTCGTTTAAAACACCGTCAATTATAAAGGCTTCTGAGGTGTGTTTTACAGTAAATTTTTTTTGTAAATTTTGAGCTGTTGTTGATATAAAAGAGAAAAAAAAGACAACAATAGCGGCGGTTTTGATCATTTTGTACGGATTCTTATGCACTAATTTAAGACTTTACTTTTTTTAAAAATTAAATTTTTGACTCAGTAGATGAATTTTAACACTTATACTCAAGGTCGCCGTTTCTTTAGGGCATGAGTTTTTTAGAATAGAATCTAGTTGCTGTTTTTTCAGGGGTTTGGTAGTTTAATGTTCGGGTTACTTCAGCCTTCTACTGTTGCGTTTGTGAGTCTCTTACTTATTTTATATGGAGTCCATTATATCAAAAAAACCTTTTCCAAGTTTGTGGAACAGGACAGCGTGTGGCCTTCATTTAGCAGTCGCATGACCGAAAGGTATCCTGTGTATAATCACCCAGATGAGGTTGCAGCGGTTGTGTTTCAGCTTTCGCTGCATCTCTTTGGCGGAGGAGCACTTCTTGTTTGTTACTGACGGCCTTGAACTTAACCCAGAAGTTCTGCTTGTCGAGGGACTGTTTGTAATAGTCTAGAATTGCTATATTCTTAGGTGTTAGGAGTTCACCTGCAACACTTTAGGAGCTCAATCAGATGATTATAAAAAATTATTGAGTTGTAAATACTATAAACTCGATAATTTTTGAGCTATTTAAAATAGTGGAAAGGAAAAAGAAAAATCAAAATATATTCTATTCTTTGAGGATTCATTATAAAAGTTCATTTTAAGTTTGTTCTATTTAATAATCACTGAAGTTTGATCAAGCCCTGTGTTGCCAGTTTTGGCGTCATAGGCATATATACTGATGTGATAGACACCTTCTTCTAAGATTGTAGTTGCGGTAAAAGTGCTCTGTTTATCTGCAAATTTAAGTTCAACTTCTGTTCTGTTCCCAGTATCGCTTTTGATCAATGCTTTTACCTCATAGTCATTGGCATCCCAGATTCCGTCTGGGGAAGTGGGGCAGCCGCACATCATAACCACATTGGCTTTAAGCCTTAGCTCACTGCCAGGGTAAACGCTTTCATGTGTCTGCGGACTCAGAATATCGACCACAAAACCTGGAATATCAAGAACGAGACCTTCGCCTTCTATATTCTTACCCGGAATGAGCCATAGTTGGGTAGAACTGAGCACTGCAGCCTGTTTCTTTAGCACTGGTGCATACGCCTCAACGGTCACAAAAACGGGTTCTTTTAGGTCTAAATTTGCAGTAAAGCCAGCTGTCTTATCATCTGCCATTGTCTCGCCACGTTTATGTGGAGTTTTCATGATTTTTTCGGTATCACCAGTGCTTCCTGATGTGATTCCTTCGGCTAAAATTTCACCAGTACGGGCGTTCTTTATAATAATTTGTGCACCACCAATAGAAGTGCCTATAAATTTGGCATCTTTCGCTTTAGCGCGAACGGTTACCGAAGTAGTCTGAGCATAAACAGAAGAAAATGACATTAAAACGGTAATTATTAAGCTTAAAAGAGTGATTTTTTTGATCATTATTTATTATATTAATTAATTGAAAAAAAGGAGAAAGAGCATGGTAGAATTCCTTAAATATTCATCAAATCCATGAGTATTATTTATTATTTCTGTGTCGTCATAAGCCCCTAACGAGCAACTGCCATCGTGGCCAGTAGGAAGTATTATAGAAATAAGCACAATCAAGTAACATAGAATGAAAATGGAGGTCCTTCCATCTGAAAATCCGCATACTTATATAGGTTACTAAATTTCTCATTCTCAGCACCGCGATGTCAAACATGACATTCAGAATTATTAATTTCAGAAATCGCCCATTGAGGTTAATTATTGCCTACAATGAACTGTTTTTGGTTCATTTTATTACTTTGATGAACCAAAAATAGATGTTGCGGTAAGAATAAACTTGCAAATGGTTTAAATATTTAGGCCAATACTTGAAAAAAGAAAATTAAAGTCCATTTATTTTAAATTTTATAAAGAAGAAGAGTGGGGTCTTTCTGCTAGGGGTTCGCAGGAAATTTTAGAGATAGCAAGCAATGAAAGATGTTAGCACTGGTGATGAGGTCATTGAAAATGAAGATACAGTATAGTTGATCATTGCTGATAGTGAAGGCAATATGCTGTCTTTAATACAAAGTAATTTTAGAGGAATGGGAACTGGTTTTGTAGTGCTTGGACTTGGAATTAGCTTTCGAAATCGAGGTGAATTGTTTTCTATCGACTCCAAGCTTCCTAATGCATATGCCTCTGGAAAGCATCCTTTTCATACCATTATACTAGGATTTGTTATGAAAAACAGCAAGCCATTTTCAGCTATGGAGACTTGGGAGGGGCTTATCTACCCATAAGACATGTCAGTATATTAACCAATATCATCGATTTTGGAATGAATGTACAAGAGGCTGAAGATGATGCACGATGGGATCATTCAGGATCATCGGAACCTACAGTGAAACTCACGGACAAATTGAGTACCACAGGTCAAGTGAACTTATGCCAAATTAAACCCACAATGCCGCAATAAATCGTTTCTTTTTCGCCTGCTTTTTAACAAAAATAATTACCATAACTAAGGCTATGCTAATTATTTTTTAGG